>JBEGOE010000359.1:0-5591 GCA_041182165.1 Actinomycetota bacterium | reverse complement strand
CGGCAGCGAGCATCGCCGCGTGCACCCTGGTGTGTGGGCGCGCCCAGGGTTGGCTCAGCACGTGAGCATCCTCGAGGAGCCGCCAGCAGCGGTCCCAGTCGCCCCGTCGTCGGCACTCCTTGGCTTCGACCAGGTGGGAGTCGATCCGTTTCCGGATCTCATCGGTCATCTGCCCCATCAGCTCAGTCCCTTCGCCAAGGCTCGCCAGCGACGTTGCCGCATGCGGTAGAACCATCGGGCGTACACGACGATCAACGGCGTCAGGATCCCGGCCTCGATCTCGATCCGGTCGAGGTAGCGGCAGCTCGTGGCGTCGATGGGGGTGACCTCGATGTCATGGTTCCACGTGGTGATCACACCACCGGACTCGCGGCTGCTCAGGGTGCGTGTCGCCTCGTCGATCCGCGCGACGTGCAGGTGGTGACGTGAGAACGGCAGGAATCCGAACAGGAACACCCATCCGACGACGGTCTCACCCTCGCGCCAGTCGTCCTGTCGGTCGGCGATGGCCGGCATCACGATGAGGCGACGGGTCACAGCCCGAAAGGCGGAGGGGGCCTTCACGGCGCCCCAGACAGCGGCGGCCGGTGCTTCGAGGAGGGTGGAACGTTCGACGATGGCCATGGGCATAGAGTGCGAGCAATCTTCAGGTTCGTTCCACTCGCATTCCTGTGTGCCGCTCTGTGCTCGATTCACCGACATCGCCCCGCAAGACTCCACGTCAGGAACGTTCCCGTCGCACGGTCGAGCGCATCCTCGATGCGGCGGCTCGCATCTTCCACGAGCAGGGATACGCCGCGGCGACCACCAATGACATCGCCGACGAGGCTGGCGTCTCGGTGGGATCGCTCTACCAGTACTTCCCGAACAAGGACGCGCTGCTCGTCGCCCTCATCACGCGGCACATCGAGGACACCGCTGCCGGACTGGCCGATCTGCTGAACGGGTTGGACGCCGAGGCCGGTTTCGACCCGATCCTTCGCGCTGTCATCGCCTTCCTCGTCGAGCAGCATGATCTCGACGAACTGCATCTGCTCGTGATGCATCGGGCGCCGCGGACTCATGCGATCAGCCTCGAGCTCGATCGCGCGCGTTCACGGCTCGTCGATCTGACCTCGCATCTCCTGGCGTCCCGCATCGAGGATGAGCAACGGAGAGCTCTGATCGCTCGGATGGTCATGGCGACGGTCGACGCGTCCGTTCACGACGTGATCCTTCGTCAGCCGAAGGGCAACGAGCGCGAGTCCGCCGTCGAACTCACCATCGCGACGGCGCTGTCGATCATCGACTCGGTTTGATGCACCGAGTCCGCCCGGCTCCGAAGGGCCGGACTGACCAAAGCACTACCCGGGTGGGCGGCGTTCCCAGTCGAACTGCTGGTTGGCCATCCCTGCCAGGCCGAGATCGAGCGGCGCGCTCCGTCAGGCCGCCACCGGAGGAGCGCCCCGGACACTGGTGCGGTACATCTCTCGGCGCTGACCGGCGTAGTCGTTGATCGCGAAGTGCTGGGTGCAGCGGTTGTCCCAGATCGTCAGCATCCTCGGCGTCCACCGCACCCTGCACGTCAGGTTCGGGTGCACGCTGTGCTGGTAGAGGCGCTGCAGCAGCGGTCGCGACTCGGTGGGGTCCATGCCCTCGATCCCGGTGGTGTACACCGGGTTCACGAACAGTGCGGCGCGGCCGGTGCGCGGGTGGCGCACCACCAACGGATGCGTGCGCACCTCGTAGGCGTCGGCGGAGGGCAGGATCTGCATCGAGCTGCGGTCGGCCACCTGCTCGAGGTACCCGCCGGTGCCGTAGGCCATGCCGGCGGAATGTGTCGCCCGCAGGGTGACGAGTTGCTCGCGGAGCTCGGCAGGCAGCGTCTCGAACGCCAGGTACTGGTTGGCCCACATCGTGTCGCCCCCGAACGCCGGCACGTCCCATGCGTGCAGCACCGTGTACGCCGGCGGAGCGTCGAGGTACGACAGATCGGTGTGCCAGGCGTTCGCGAAGTTCAACTCGTCGCCGGGTTCCTTGATCACCTTGACAACGAACGGCCGCCCGTCGACCGGCGCGACGAACGGGGTGTGGTCGCGCCCACCGAGTTCGTCGGTGAACTGCTCGAGCCGGTCGAGATCGAGGTGCTGATCAGGCAGGAACACCACCAGGTGCTCGTCGAGCAGGGTGCGTAGACGCTCTGCCGCCGCGTCGTCCTGCGGCGTGCTGAGGTCGACCCCACGCACCACGGCGCCGCACGCACCGGCGATTCGTTCGATCTCGACCGTCATCGACACAGCCTGGCAGACGCGCACCACCCGCCACCGCAAGACCGGCGACGGCATCACCGTCGCCCACGTCAGTTGTCGAGCGCGTGCGATCTGGTGTCGCCCGTCGAACTGGTGGCGTCGACAAGTGCCCGGAATCCGCGGGAGATGCCACGACGCAGGACGTCGATGTCGGGCACGCTGTCTGCGTCGCCGGTGATCCCGACGGTGAGGTGGTCGTGGTACGACCAGACGGCGACGGTGATCCGAACCCTGCCGCCGATCGGGGCCACCGGATAGCCCTCCACCATGCGATGGGGCCCGAGATGGAGCGACTCCCGCGGTCCTGGCACGTTCGTGATCACCGTTTCGACGTCTCGCTGGCGGCGCAGAACGGCCCTCGAGACTCGATCGGCGACGAATCGCGGCACGTAGTCGCCGATGCGCAGCAGCAGTCCGGTGGCCTCGATCTCGTGCGAGCCCTTCAGGTCGTCGAGTGTGGCGTGCACGGCCTGCAACGCTGCTCGCGGGTCGATGACGCCGATCGGAAGTGGAGCGTGGACGTTGGCAACGCGGTTTCCCACATCCACCTTCTCCGTCGCCGACCTGAGCGAGACCGGAACCATGGCGGTGATGGTGCGGCCCTCGACCGGTTCGCCACGCTCGCGGAGGAGGTCGCGAAATCCGCTCGCCACCGCGGCGAGGACCACATCGTTGATGGTGCAATCGATCGACGCCTTGATCGTCTTCACCTGTTCGATCGGCACGGCGAGGTGCGTCCAGGTGCGTGTTGTTCCGATGGTGCCGACGAGAGAGGTGGCGCAGTGGTGCGGCTGAAGCCAGAGGCGTCGTGCGGCGATGACGATGTTCCGAGCCCGGATCCACGACCTGTGTGGGTGGACGAGCACATCCACAGCGCCGCGAAGATGGTCGGCGGCGCTCCGCATGGCCGCACGCACGCCGAACCAGAGCACACGCAAGGTCGACGGTGCCGCCGCCGGTGGCGCAGCGCGTGAGGGTGTCGGCTCAGTTGGTGCCGTGCCGTCGGTGTGGTCCGTCAGGATCGCGCTCAGCAGGTCGCTCCCGGCGATGCCGTCCGCCATGCAGTGGTGGGCCATCGCGATGATCGCCCACTGGTCCTGCGGCAGACCGTCGACCACCCAGATCTGCCAGAGCGCACGATTCCTGTCGAGGGGAACCGTCATCAGTTGTGCGACGAGGGCATCCAGCTGTCCCACCTCGGGGGCGGTGAGCCGCACGTGTCGAACGTGGTCGACCAGATCGAATCCGGCATCATCGATCCAGACCGGACGTCCCACCGGTCCGCGTGGTTCGCGCACGCGTTGCCGGCACCGGGTGACGGCAGCCACCCGCCGTCCTACGAGTGTGAACACCTCATCGACCGGAGGCATCGGTCCGTCGAAGATGCCCACCGAACCGATGTTCATCGGGTTGCGCGGGTCCTCGATGGCGAGGAACACCGCATCCAGGCTGCTCATCCTCTCGATCACCGGAGACACGACCACCCCCTGCTCGTCCAACCCATGATGGCACGAGATGGCCGCAGGAGAGCCGACGGCACGCTGCGTCAGGGAGGGGTCATCACACCGTGACGGCGCGAGTCAGAGGATCTCGACGGTGCGCCAGGGGATGTTCTCGGCGTCGAGTACCGCCGGGAGGACACCTCGGGCAGCTTCGACCGACAGCAGCAGCGTCGCGTCGAGCACGAGAGCCGCTGATGCGGCTTCGAGGTTCAAGAGGTTGAGCCTCGGATGGCGCTCGGACAACTCGGCCATCACGGGGACCGTCGACCGTGGATCTGGCAGACCGATGGTGTCGGGCAGCAACAGCATGCTCAAGATCGCCGTCGCCTGACGCTGGTCGTCGAGACCGAGAAACGGGCCCGAGAGGTGGCCCCCAGCTCCGCTGACAGCGGCTCGGCATGCGCGGTAGTACCAATACGTCGTGGTGTGACGTTCGCCTTCCTCGTCGAGGCCGATGAGGATCTCTTCGATCAGGAGTCGGTCATCGAGGATGATGCGTGGCGTGGTGGCCACCTACTGATCGGCCAGGTCGGGGTCCTCGATGCTGGCGAGGCCCGTCTCGTAGCGGTCGCGGAGCACCCGGTGGAGTTCGTGGCGTGCGGCCCGGATGCCGCCGGGGACGACGAGCGCGGCATCGCCGAGATCGATGATCCCCACTTCGCCGCCCTGCTCGATACCCCACCGGTGCCGCAACTCGGACGGCAGATTGGTCTGACCACGATGGGACACTTTGGCGGTTGACGTGCCGGGCATGTCTGCATTGTACTCAGAGGCGATCCACAAGGCGCGCAAGTGAGGGGGAGTCGTCGGCCCTTGTGGTGCCTGCTGACCTGAACGCAGGCCGATCCGACAGGGTGACCGTCATTCCGGCGGGCACCTGTCGAATTTCGGGAATGGGTCCCCCCGAATTCCGGGAACACCCCTGGGTGGAGCTGATGCGTCTGTGGGCGAACAATGTCCGCCTCGTCCTCACCCCAGTCAAGCTGCAGTTCCGTGAGGTTCAGGGCTCATGTCGCGAAGAAATCGCCGCTGCGATCGAGCGTCTGCGGGCTCGCGGGGTCTCTGTTGTGTCCGTCCGCGACATCACGAACGAGGTACACGACGTTGCCCCTGAATGGTCGTTGGAGACGATCGGAGCAGCCGTTCGTCGCGACGTTCGCGGTGCGGGTGATTGGGCTCAGCCGCTGCCCCTCGAACGCGCCGGGTTCGCGAGGTACCGGATCAGGGACTGAATCCGAGCGCCACTGGCCACCAGTGAGAACCGCCGCTATCGCGTGTCCCGTCACATCAGAGGTAGAGCGGAGCCGTGCGTGCCCGGCGGCTCGGGAGCTACTGCACCTTGATGATGTTCATGAAGAGGTTCATGTAGAAGATCTTGATCTGCAACAGGAACAGGAAAACGAGCACGATCAGGAGGAAGACCAGCAACAAGTAGAAGATGAAGAGCAGGATGCTGGCGACGATTCCGGAGCGGGGAGGGGTTGGGCGTCGCTCGTAACAGCGGTGCTAAGGGCTGAACGCTCTATTGACGGCGGCCTGGAGTGCCATCAGGCGTTCCTCGATCTGGTCGAATGTGGGGGGTTGGGCCGAGAACATCCCAGCGTGGATCATGTCCTCGTAGTCGCGTCGGAGCAGCCCGAGCCGCGGCTCGCCGGGAAGCAGCACGAGGCCTCCGTCGAGGCAACGGTCGTAGTTGGCTGTGCTGCGGTTGTAGAAGGCCTTCTTGATGCGTACGACATCTCTGAGCAAGTCGACGTCCTCGAGAGCCCGTCCTCCAATCTCGTGGTCGCTCAGTCGGTAG
>JBEGOE010000358.1:0-5659 GCA_041182165.1 Actinomycetota bacterium | reverse complement strand
CGCCAATGCCACCGCGACTGCCGACACGACCGTCGTCGATGGCGAGTCGGTCGCGGCCCCCGACACCGCGGCCGCACCCGCCTACACGATCGGCGTCGGTGGCGCCACGGTCGGCTCCGACCTGCAGGCCCCGCAGGATCTCGTCGACTTCGCCATGGGCAAGGCGGCCATGACCCTCGCGGAAGGTGATGGGCTCCCCTGTGTCACCGAGGGTGCCGAAGCGGTCGGCACCGTCAGGTACCAGGGTGTCGACGCGATCGTCACCCGAGACCCGGCCACCGGCCAGTTGACGGCGTTCGACCTGACCACCTGTGACGTTCTGGCTCAGGCCGGACCCTGACCGGCCCGAGATCACCAGCATCGGCCGAACAGGTCGGAACGTCCCGGTCCCCGCGACCCCACTAGAGTCACGTCGCATGTCAGGCAACCCGCTCACCAATCCGAACTGGGCTCCGGAGCTCGCCGACACGGTCGAACGGGTCGTCGGCAAGGTGCGCGACACCGCCACCACCAAGGCCGTCGTCGTCGTCCGTGGGCTCGTGTTCGGCATCGTGTGCGGCCTCGTCGGGTTGGCCGCGTTCTCGCTGGCGATCATCCTCGGGACGAAGCTGCTCCAGACCTTGGTCAACATCGGTGGCTGGGTCGACCGCGACTCCAGCGTCTGGGTGTCCTACATGCTGATGGGCGGAATCCTCCTCCTGGCCGGGGCGTTCTGCATGCACAAGCGTCACTCCCCCCACCACGAAAGCTGACCGTGTCCAACCGCAACGTCATCATCATCGGATCCGGCCCCGCAGGCCTCACCGCCGCGATCTACACCGCGCGAGCGAGCCTGCAGCCACTCGTCATCGAGGGCGAGCCGTCCAGCACGAGCGACCAGCCCGGCGGGCAGCTCATGCTCACCACCGAGGTCGAGAACTTCCCCGGCTTCCCGGAGGGCATCATGGGCCCCGAGTTGATGATGCGCTTCCGCGAGCAGGCCGTCCGCTTCGGCGCTGAGTTCATCACCGCCAAGGCGACCTCGATCGATTTCAGCGAGCGGCCGTTCAAGGTGTGGGTGCGCGACGAGCTGCATCTCGCCGACACGATCATCGTCTCCACCGGCGCGCAGAGCCTGATGCTCGGGCTCGAGGCCGAGCCCCGCCTCTTGGGCCACGGTCTGTCCACCTGCGCCACGTGCGACGGCTTCTTCTTCCGCGGCCAGGAGATCGCGGTCGTCGGCGGCGGCGACTCCGCCGTCGAGGAGGCCACGTTCCTCACCAAGTTCGCGTCGAAGGTGTACCTGATCCACCGTCGCGACTCGTTGCGAGCCTCGAAAATCATGCAGGACCGCGCGCTGTCGAACCCGAAGATCGAAATGGTCTGGAACACCGCCGTCGACGACCTCATCGGCACCGACAAGCTCGAGGGCGCCGTGCTGCGCGACGTCCACACCGGCGAGACCCGCACGCTTCCGGTCACCGGGCTGTTCGTCGCGATCGGGCACCGCCCGAACACCGACCTGTTCAAGGGCGTCCTCGACATGGAGGACACCGGCTACCTCGTCACCCGGCCCGGGTCGTCGTACACGAACATCGACGGCGTCTTCGCCTGCGGTGACGTGCAGGACCACACCTACCGGCAGGCCATCACGGCGGCCGGCTCCGGGTGCATGGCGGCCATCGACGCCGAGCGCTGGCTCGAGGCGCATCACGTCCACTGACCAGCGGCCCGTGACCAGCGGCTCGTGACCAGCGACGGGGGAATGTCTCCCCGGACCCCCCGGTTGCAGCAGCTACACTCGAAGTTCCCTACGGGAAAGGACCCATCATGTCTGATGGCATCGTCACCCTCACCACGTCGACGTTCGACGAGCTGGTCGCAGCGAGCGACACCCCGGTCGTCGTCGACTTCTGGGCAGAGTGGTGTGGTCCGTGCAAGATGATCGCGCCGATCCTCGGTGAGATCGCCGCCGAGCAGGCCGGCAAGATCACCGTCGCCAAGCTGAACGTCGACGAGAACCCCGACCTCGCGATGCGCTTCAACGTGATGAGCATCCCGACCCTTCTCGTGTTCGACAAGGGTCAGGTCGCCAAGCGCCTCGTCGGTGCCAAGGGCAAGGGTGCCCTGTTGCAGGAGTTGCAGGAATTCCTGCCGTCTTCCCACTGACGCCCGGCCAGCGCGGCGAGTCGGTCCGCGACCTGCAGCGACGGTTGACAGCGGCGGGGTTCCCTCCGGGGCCGGCGTCACAGGTAGGAACGTTCTGCGTGGGCACGGTGGATGCCCTCGCCCGGTTCCAGCACGCCCGGGGGCTGCGGGGCACGTCCGTCTGCGACGAAGAGACCTGGCGCGCCCTGGTCGAGGCGAGCTGGAGCCTCGGCGACCGGATGTTGGTGCACACCTCACCGAACCTCCGTGGTGACGACGTCGCCGAGCTCCAGGGGCTGTTGGCGCGCCTCGGGTTCGACTGTGGACGTGTCGACGGGATCTTCGGTCCGCTCACGGCACGTGCCCTCGCCGACTTCCAGTCCAACTGCGGCCTCGCATCCGACGGCGTGTGCGGCACCGACACCGTTCGGGCGTTGTCGCGCGTCAAGGCCCACACCGGGTCGGGGCCGGGCGTGGCCGCGGTGCGCGAGCGCGAGCGGCTCCGGCACGCGCCGGCATCCCTGACCGATGTCAGGGTCGTCGTCGGCCAGTTCGGCGGCCTCAGCGCCATCAGCCGCGACGTCAGCCGCGAGCTCCGCATGGCCGGTGCCCAGGTGATGACGCTCGACGAGCCCGATCCCGTGGTGCAGGCCCGCATCGCGAACCAGTTCGTGGCACAGCTGTACCTCGGCTTCGAGGCTGGCACCGGAGATCACTCGGTCGTCCATCACTACCAGGTACCGGCCTTCGAGTCGCTCGGCGGCCGCACCCTCTCTCGATGCCTCACCGATGCGCTGGCGGCCGCCGGCATCGCCATGGATGAGCCGGTGGGCATGCGGCTCCCGGTACTGCGTGAGACGAAGATGCCGGCGGTGCTCAGCACCATTGCTCCGGTGCGTCCCGCCGTCGACGCCGCGACTTCGATCGCTCAGGCCGTGGTGTGCTCGCTCGAGTCGTGGCTCAGGCTGTGCACACTCGCTGTCGACTAGAGGGTTTATCCACAACTCTGTCCACTGGTTGTGTGTAAGCCTCGACTAGATCCTCTGGTTGAGAGATCGCAGAGAGTAGTTGTCAGTCACTGATTGTGGTGGAATCGGTGCTGTCCCCGCCATTCATCAGGTGGTACAGCCTCTCGAGATCCTCAAGATCCGCAAACTCGATGACGAGCTTGCCCCGCTTTGTCCCCATGCTCACGTTGACCTTGGTGGACAACCTCTCGGCGAGCAGATCCTCGAGTTCGAGCAGGCCCGGCGGACGGAGCCGACTTGTGCGCTTCGTCCCCGCCGGAGACGATGCCGACGAGGAACCGCTGTCAGCCGCTTCAGCCCCCTCGTCGGCGAGCGGACTGAAACCGCTCGCACGATCGCGGACGGCTTCCTCCACCGCACGGACGGACCAACCCTCCAGCGCCGCCCGACGGGCCAACTGCTCCTGGAAGGCACGATCCGGGGTGCCAAGCACGGCGCGGGCGTGGCCGGCGCTCAGCCGGCCGTCTGCCAACAGGTGCTGGATGGACGGTGGCAACGCCATGAGCCGCAAGGTGTTCGTGATCGCCGAACGGCTCTTGCCGACCCGGCTGGCAACCTGCTCGTGTGTGAGCGAGAAATCCTCGATGAGCTGCTGGTATGCAGCTGCCTCCTCGAGCGGGGTGAGGTCCTGGCGATGCAGGTTCTCGATCAATGCCCGCTCGACCGAACCCAGGTCGTCGGTGGCCCGGACGACCGCCGGGATCGTAGCGAGGCCGGCACGCCGAGCCGCACGCCAACGGCGCTCGCCGGCCAGCAGCTCGTAATGGTCACCGACCGGACGTACCAACACCGGCTGGAGCACCCCGATCTCACGGATCGAGGCCGTCAGGTCCGACAACGACTCCTCGTCGAAGTGCACGCGAGGTTGATGCGGGTTGGGGACGATGCTGTCGATCGGCAGCTCTGCCAACACCGGCGCGTCAGTGCCATCGTCGTCACTTCCCGCCTCTCCGGCGGGGATGAGCGCCCCGAGTCCCTTACCCAGACCGCCGAGCCGAGCCACGACTGACCTCCTTCGCCACTTCCCGATACGCCACAGCCCCACGCGAGGTGGGATCGAAGGTGATGATCGGCTGCCCGAACGACGGTGCCTCCGACAGTCGCACCGTCCGGGGGATCACCGTCCGGCAGACCTTCTCACCGAAGTGCTCACGCACTTCCTGCACGACCTGATCCGAGAGCTTCGTTCGGGCGTCGTACATCACGCAGACGATCGTCGACACCTCGAGCGTCGGGTTGAGGTTGCGCTTCACCAGATCGACGTTGCGGAGCAGTTGTCCGAGGCCCTCGAGCGCGTAGTACTCGCACTGGATCGGCACCAGCACCTCCTGCGCTGCGTTGAGACCGTTCACGGTGAGCAGGCCCAACGACGGTGGGCAGTCGATGAGCACGAAATCGTAATCGTCGAGGACGGCCTCGATCGCCCGACGGAGCCGGTTCTCGCGGCTGAAGGCCGGCACCAGCTCGATCTCGGCTCCGGCCAGGTCGAGCGAGGCCGGGGCGACGAACAGGTTCTTGACCGCAGACGGCTCGATGCAGTCCTCCAGCGGCACCTCATGCATGATCACGTGGTACATCGACGTCTCGAGGCCGCGGTTCTCGATCCCGAGCCCAGTCGACGCATTTCCCTGCGGGTCGAGGTCGATCACCAGGGTGCGGAACCCGAGCTCGGCCAGGCAGGCTCCGAGGTTCACCGTGGTGGTGGTCTTGCCGACACCACCTTTCTGGTTCGCAATAGCGATCACCCGTGGCAAGGCTCGACCCGTGGGGGCCGTCGCCGGCACATGGGGGTCCTGGGTGTGGATGACGATCGACTCGGATGCCAGCACGGTCGGATCGACCGGTTCGGGGGAGACGTCATCGGGCACATAGCTCGACGTCATGTGGCCTCAACTCCTGAAGAAGGCGACCAGACACAGCCGATCGCGGCGCAACGAGGCACAGGCTACCAACCCTCGTGCCGACGACGGTGGACCGTGGCCCCAGTTCTCCGATTCGTTTCACGTGGAACGTGGTCCCCCGGTGCGGTGTTCACGATCCAGGCTCCGATCCGGACGGATCAGGGTTCCCTGGTTCCACGTGGAACGAACGCTGCGTATCCTCCCAGCCCGGATGGTTTCACGTGGAACGGTTCAGTGGCGTCGAAACCGGTGCACGCCGTCATGACGCCCGTCGTCGTCGAAGGCCAGCGCCGCCAGGTCGTCGAGCGTCCATCGATCGCGACCATCAGGAGGGTCGCTGATGATGCAGGTGCCACCAGGCCGCAACAGCTGGCCGGCGACGCCGAGGACGGCCAGCGGGGGAGCGAAGCTCCGTGCCGTCACCACATCAACAGAGCCAGGGTGCACAGATCCACGGACGAGCTGGCGGCTGTGACTGGTGATCAGGGTCTCGACGTCGGCTGCCACGACCTCCACGCGGTCGGCCAGGTCCAGCGCGCGTACGCCGTAGCGCAGCAGATCGGCTCGCTTCTCGCGGCGCTCGATGAGGGCGAGGTGGACGTC
>JBEGOE010000357.1:0-4902 GCA_041182165.1 Actinomycetota bacterium | reverse complement strand
TTCGTCGACCGGCCGCCTGTGGCGCTCGCGGGGTCGTGGGGTGTGCTGGTGCTCGACGGCGACCATGCCCGGTCGGCGGTGCCGGTCGAGCCGGGTGGCCCGTGCCTCGGCGACATCGCCTCGGTGTCGGTCGACTTCCGCGACCAGTACTACGGACTCGTCGGAGCCGTGGGGGACGATGTCGATGGGCCCCCGCTCGTCACCAGTGGCCTCATCGAACCAGGCCGCTGCCTCTGGGGCGAGCGCCCCACCCGCTTCGCCAAGCAGCGTTACGAGGCGCCCCGCGTCGACCTCTCGGTCCTCACCCCGAAGCTCCAGCGCTGGGCGGCGCACCGTCTGGTGCCGAAGGTGCTCGTGGCGAACCAGGCTCGGGTGATCGAGTCGGTCATCGACGCGACGGGTGTCTGGCTGCCGAGCGTGCCGGTCCTCACCTGCGTCGGCCCCGACCTCGACCGCATCCATGCCGTGCTCTCGTCGCCCGCGGCCACCTCGTGGGTGCGGCTGCACGCGGCGGGCAGCGGTCTGTCGCACGACAGCGTGCGCCTCACGCCCGCACTGCTCGCCAGCATCCCCCTCTGAGGGTGGAGCCGGGGTGGGCTCGGCCGTGCACGGGTCGTGCGCCACGCTGCGTGGCCGTTGTCGACGTCCTGTTCCGCAATCGAACGAAATCCCTACGGTTCATCGGCTTCGGTGCCGATACATCGTGCGATGTCTGCGCCCACACCCACAGCCACGATCGGTCCTGTCGAGGCCTTCTGGCGCTTCCGCCGCCGGACGGTGCCGGTGGTCGTGGTCGTGGGCGTCCTCGCCGCCGCCGCCGCGTTCGTGGTGAGCGGGTCGACCGCCAACACGGCGATCTACCTCACCGATCCCCGCGGTTCGTCGATCTTCAACGTGGCCGGCACCCCGATCGCCGAGCTCGAGTCGTACACCAGGCAGCGTGCCGACTTCGCGGTCAGCGACGATGCCCTGGCCCTCGTGTCGTCCACCTTGGGTGGAAAGCCCGACGCCGATGCGCTGGAGAGGGTGATCACCGCCGTTCCTGGCAGAGGTACGAGCATCCGCATTGCATGCAAGGACGACGACCCGGACGCTGCGGTCGAGCTCTGCGCGGCCGTATCGACGGTGTACAGCAACCTCAGCGCGATCGAGGTGCAGCGCGGCTCCGCCGCTGCGGTGGCGAGCCTGGAGGAGACCCGCGCTGCGCTCGCATCGCAGCTCGCCGAGGCCGGGTTGCCGTCCATCTCGACCGCCATTGCCGACCTCGACGTGCAGGTCGCGCAGGTGAAGCTCAGGGCCGAGCTGTTCGGTGACGGTGTCGAGTTCATCGACCAGGCCGCGGTGACGCAGGCGTCGAAGGTGATGGCGATGCTGCAGTACGGCATCGCCGGTCTCGCCTTCGCGTTGCTCGTCACCGGTGCGCTCGCCTGGCTCGCCGCGCTGCGGCGTCCGATGGTGACCGATCCCGAGGCTGCAGCCACGCGCCTCGGAGCGCCGCTGCTCGGTCAGCTCACCTCCGACGGCACGGGCACCTCCACCGAGGTGCTGGCGACCAACCTCGCCAGCGTCGGCACCGAGGGTGTGATGGTCGTGACGTCGGCCGACGAGCGGTGGGGTGGCAGCGAGATCATCCTCGGCATGGCCGAGGCGTGGACGCGTGAGGGTCGTGGCGTGCTCCTGGTCGACGGCAACCTGCGGCGACCCAAGCTGTCGTCGCGCTTCGGGTCGGGACTCGCCACGGTGGGCTTCACCGACCTCGTGGGTGGCCTCGCCTCGCACGACCACGCGGTGCGGCGGATTCCGCTCGTGAACGGTCCGTCGATGAGCTTTCTGCCGTGTGGGCAGGCGGTCGACCATGCGTCGAGCTTGCTGCGCTCGTCGTCGGCCGAGGCCGTGATGGTCGGCCTGCGCCGCCAGTACGAGGTGGTCCTCATCGACGCCTCGCCGATGATGGACCGCGCCGAGGGGGCCGCGCTGGCCAGCATCGCCGACGGGATCGTGCTCGTGCTGCCGCCGCAGTCACCGGCCAAGACGCTCGACGCGCTCCGGCGTCGTCTCGATGTGCTCGGCGTGTCGCTCGTCGGTGTGGTGGTCGACGGAACAGAACGCTGAGATGACCGACACCGCATCGCGGGTGCGGCCGAGGGCCGACGTGGTGACCACGTGGCGCCCGCGGCTCGTGCAGCGGACACCGCTCACGTGGATGCTGCCGTTGGTCCTGATCGTGGCCTCGCAGTACAAGTTCCGCCGTCGCGACCCGATGGACACCACGGGAGGCAGCATCGACCTGTTCATCCTGCTCGAGCTGTTCGTCTACATGCTGGTTGCCGCGTACCTGATGGTGCGGATCAGGCCGACGATGCGCCACGACGCGATCATGGTGTGGATCGTCGGGTACTGCCTCACCGTCATCGTGAGCGTCCTGTACGCCCCCACCTTCCTCCTGGCGCTGGTGCGCGGGATCGAGTTGGCGGTGGTGCTGCTCGTCGTCCTGCAGTTCGACGCGGACGGTGACGTGGCGATGGTGCGCCGGTTCCTCCACGGCCTGATCGTGGTGACCGTGGTGTCGATCGCGATCGGGTTGGCGTTCGTCGCGCCGCAGCCGCTGTCGCAGCAGGGCCGCTTCACGTGGCTCTACGTCCACAGCGGTGTGGCGGGCGAGCAGATGAGCATCGTCGGGGTGCTGCTGTTCGGCATGTGGCTCACGCACAGCGCGGCGCGCCTCCCGTGGCGCCGCTGGGTGTACGGCTCATTGCTGGTGGTCGTGGTGCTCGCTCTGGTGGCGAACAAGACACGGGGTGCGATCGCGGGTGGCCTGGCCGGCGTGTTCGTGGTGGCGTTCCTGTGGGCCCGTACTCGTGGCAAGCGCGACCTGGTCATCGCCGGCCTGCTGGCCGGCGGTGTGATCGTGATGACGATGGGTGGCGTGCTGGTGCGTTACGCGATGCGAGACGGTGACACGGCGAACCTCGCGACCTTGAACAACCGCACCCAGTTGTGGTCGATGGCGTGGGACATCTTCAGTCGCAGGCCGCTGCACGGCGAGGGGTTCACGGCGACACGCACCGTGTTCCTCGACGAGACCGGGCTCGGCGGTGCCCACAACGCCTTCTTCAACGTCTTGGTCGACACGGGCCTCTTGGGCATGTTCTGGTGGGTCGGTCTGTTCGCGCTCGTCATCGCCCGGATCCACGTGCTGCGTCGGAGGGCGAAGCTGCACGCGGGTGCCTCGCCGCTCACGTTCGACTCGATCACCCTCAGCGGTGTCATCGTCTGTCTGCTCGTCAACGGGCTGGTGTCGCAGGACCTCGGTGCGGGCCTCGGCGCCCCGGCGATGGTGCTGTTCCTGTCGGGCGTGTGGGTGCTCGTGTGCGGCGACGCGATGGACCACGTCGAGGCCCTCGCTGCCGCGGAGGCGACGGCCTGATGCGGCTGAAGCCTCAGCAGATCGATGTCGCCGGCGCGGTGGCTGCCCCGTTCTCGCAGGCGATCGGGAGCGTGCTGCTGCAGATCCTCGTGGCGCGCATCCTCGGCACGGCCGGGCTCGCCACCTTCTCGGTGATGTACGCCCTGATCGTGGTGGCCACCGCCATCGCGACGGGGTACGTCGGCGACTCGTTGACCGTGCTCGATCGCGCCGACCCGCGTGTGCGAGCTGGGTTGCAGCAGTCGCTGGCGGTGATCGTCGTCGTGGTCGGTGTCGTGGGTGCGCTCCTCGTCGGTGCGTGGGGGCCCGGTGGTGCCGCGGACGCGTTCGTCTTCGGCATCGCCACGGTCGCCTTCGTCATCGAGGAGATCCTGCGCCGGGTCCTGATGGCGTCGCTGCGGTTCTGGTCGATCGTCGTGGTCGACACGATGAGCATGGTCGGCTCGCTCGGGCTGGTCCTCGTGCTGCACCTGGCGGATGCCCGGATCACGCTCGGCTGGTTTCTGTGGGCCATCGCCGTGGGCCAGGTGCTGGCGAGCGTGGCGGCGGTCGCCGTGCTGCCGGCGTTCGAGCGGTGGTGGGCACCGCGGTCGCCCGGGTCGTGGCGCGAGGTGTGGGGGTACGGGCGCTGGGTGGCGCTGCAGAAGTCGGTGCGTCCGGTCATGCTGGTGGCGGTGCGCGTGGTGGCAGTGGCGTTCGTGGGACGCACGGCGTACGGCGAGATCGAGGCGGCCCGCGTGTTCGTGGCCCCGGCGATCCTCGCCGTGGGCGGGGTCGGGAGCTACCTGTTCGCCAGGGGCGCCCGCGATCGACACCTCTCGCGTGCAGTGGCGCTCAGACGGGCCGACTTCGGCGCCCTCTGGCTGGTGGTGATGACGATCGCCGTCGCCGGTCTGTGCGTGCTGCTCCTGCCGGTCTTCGGCGGGATCATCGAGAACGGCCGGTTCCAGATCGACATGGCCGCTGCGCTCGGGTGGTCGGCGTACTCGGCGGCCGTCGCGGCGTCGACGCCCTACGGCATGCTCGCCGCAGTGCGGGCGCGGCTCCCGGTCACGCTGTTGGTCCGCACGGGCGAGGCCGTGGTCGGAATCGCGGGAGTGGCGGTGACCCTGGCGTGGGGCTGGCCGACCAGCACTATCCCGATGGTGATGGCGTTGGCTGCACTGGGCGCCGCCGTCGGCGTGCGGATGCAACTCGTGTACGGGCCTGAGATCAACAACGGGGCGCCGCGGCAGCTCTCGACGACAGCGATGGAGCGATGACATGAACACGAGACCGACACGTCGGCGCCGGCGATGCGCCGTGCTCGGGCTGCTGCTCGCGGTCGGCGCGACGCTGACGGCGTGCTCCGGTGATGACGACGCGACCGACGCGACCGGCGCGCCCACGGTGGTGTCCCAGACCGTTGCGGTCGACCCGTCGACGACGATCGCCGCACCGCCGACCACGCTGCCCCTGGGTGACCCGTCCACCGA
>JBEGOE010000356.1:0-5360 GCA_041182165.1 Actinomycetota bacterium | reverse complement strand
GTGCGCTCTGTGCGTCGAGCCGACCGGTCACTTGATCGCCAACGCGTTCGGCGGGCTGGCCACACCGGCCGGCAGGTTCAGCGGGGCCGACGTGAAGAAGCACTCGTACCGGCCGTCGGCCGCACAGTCGTCGGCGAGCGCGTCGAGCGCCCACATCTCACCGAGCGGCAGGCCGAGCATCGGCAGCAACAGGGTGTGGGTGAAGATCTCGTGGAGGCGACGCCGGTCGGCACGCACCTCGGCCTCGTGCTCGGGCGTGCTCATCGCACCCGGAGGCCACACCTCGACCGCCGGGTTGTCGCACCCGATGGCTGCGATGTGCAGGTTCCAGAGCACCTCGGCCAGGCGTTCTCCGCTGCGCAGGCCCGGGGTGGCGAGGTGCTCGGTCTGCGCAAGGCGGGCACGCACGCCGGCCGGCTGCTGCTCGTACCACCCGATCCATCCGGTGCGCAGCAGCAGCACGTCACCCTCGTGCAACTCGGTGCCCTGCGCAGCCAGGCACTCGACGATCTCGTCGGGCTCGATCGGGTCGGGCTGGTCGTACTGCAGCGGCCGGCCGACCGACTCGCGCCAGCGACCCACATCGGCCAGCACGGCACGACCGACGATGCCGCGGCGCGCCCAGTGGTGCATGCCGTGCTGCTCGTCGGGAACGCCGCCGTAGTGGCCGGTGCCCGGCTCGTCGGTCTGCGCGGCCCAGTTCCTGATGTGCCGGAAGCCGTCCCACTGCGACGACGACTGCGTGTTCCAACCGTGCAGCACGTCGTCATGGCTGGTGCCCGACCCGCCGGTGACCTCGTGCGTGAACGGCGCCCGGCCGAACAGCGGCGGCGACGGCAACTGCATGTCCCAGTTCAGGGCGAACACGGCACCGCGCTGCACCAACCGTGCCGCAGCGGTGATGCGCTCGGGCGTGAGCAGGTTGAGGCAGCCGAGCACGTCGGTGCCATCGTCGCCCCACAGGCCCCAGCTGGCGGGCAGGCCGGCACGCGTGGGCAGATCGTGATAGTCAGGCAGGGTCCCCATGCGGGGAACGTACCGCAGCGGCCGGCGGGCCGGCTCAGCCGACCGGCAGCACGACGGGCGGCGCGCAGGTGACGCTGAGCAGCCGCTGCTCGTCGATGCTGAACGTCGAGTTCGCGTTCACTCCGAAGCGACGGATGAAGTCGCGGGTGGAGTTCGTGTCCTGGTCGCAGTTGCGCTTCAACACATCGGCACGCGACACGACCCACCCGTTCGCGAGGCGGGCGCGGTTGCCGTCGAGGATGTCGGTGACCGCAGGCAACTCGACCGTGTTGCGCTGACCGACCGGCACGATCGAGAACCACAGCACCGCGTCGCCCAACAGGTCGGCGGCCACGGCGCACTGCACCAGCTGGTCGAGCCCGCTGCACCGGTTCTCGCCCGGGGTGCCGATGGGGATGTTCATGTATCGCGTGCCGTCGATGCGGAGCTGCATCGCTGCGGTGGTCAGGCCGTCGACGATCGCGAAGCCCGGATCGGCCTGGGCGAGGAAGATCGCCGCGATCAGGTCGATCTGGCGCTCCGGCGGATCGAGCACCACGTTGTCGGGCACCAGGTCCTGCAGGTCACCCGCGCCCGCATCGCCTCGACCCGTGACGGCGAGCAGCCCGACGAACAGCGCGGCGAGACCCAGAAGGGAGGCCCAGAAGCCCCACGTGAAGAACTGCCGCATGGGGTCACGCTACGCGAGCGCGGCCGCAACCGCAGCGCGGCGTGCTGCTGCGCCGACCTCGTCGAGCACGTCGTCGGTGTGCCCGAGACCGACGAACAACGCCTCGTACGCACCGGGCGCCATGGCGACGCCCTCGCGGAGCATCGCGTGGAAGAACGTCGCGTAGGCTCGCTCGTCGGTGGTCTTCGCCTCGGCGAAGTTCGTGGGGGCCGGGCCGGCGCCGAAGTACATGCCGACCAGGGTGCCCACCACGGGGAAGGTGGCCGGGAAGCCGGCGTCGTCGCACGCCGACTGCAGCAGCGAGGCGAGACGGGCGGCACGCTCGGCCAACGTGGCGTAGGCCTCGTCGGTGAGGTGCGCGAGCGCCGTACGCCCGGCCGCAGTCGCCAACGGGTTGCCGGCCAACGTGCCGGCATGGAACACGGTGCCGAGCGGCGACAGCGTCTCCATGATGTCGCGCCGTCCGCCGACCGCGCCGATGGGCAGACCACCACCGATGACCTTGCCGAAGGTGGTGATGTCGGCGCGCACCCCGAGGAACTGCTGTGCGCCACCCGGCGCAACACGGAAGCCGGTGATGACCTCGTCGAACACGAGCAGGGCCCCCACCCGGTCGCACTCGGCACGCAGCCCCTCGAGGAAGCCCGGCGCCGGCGCGACGACGCCCATGTTGGCTGCGATCGGCTCGACGAACACGGCTGCGACGCGCTCGTCGAGCTCGGGCACGACGTTGTAGGGCACGACCATCGTGTTGGCGACGGCCTCGGCCGGGACGCCGGCCGTGCCGGGCAGCCCCAACGTGGCGACTCCGCTGCCCCCGGCCGCCAGCAGCGCGTCAGTCGCGCCATGGAAGTTGCCGTGGAAGATGACGATGCGGTCGCGGCCCGTGAAGCCACGCGACAGTCGCACCGCGGTCGACGTCGCCTCGGTGCCGCTGTTCATGAGGCGCACGCGCTCGCAGCTCGGCACGCGGTCGCGGATGGCCTCGGCGAGCAGCATCTCGCCCGGGGTCGGCGCGCCGTAGCTGGTGCCGCCGGCCGCCGCCTCGCACAGCGCAGCGGTGACGGCAGGGAGGGCGGGGCCGCGGATGATCGCACCGTAGCGCTGGACGAGGTCGATGTACCGGGTGCCCTCGACATCCCACACGTACGGGCCCTCGGCGTGCGCGACGAGGTAGGGCGTGCCGCCCACCGCACGGAAGGCGCGGATGCTCGAGTTCACGCCCCCGGGGATCACCTCGCACGAGCGGGCGAACAGCGCCGCATTGGTCATGCCGCTGCCGGAAGCTTCGGAACTGGGGGTGCCGGGACTGGTCATCGTGCTGCCTCGAACTGCTCGGCGTACCAACGGGCGAGGTACGTCAGGATGATGTCGGCGCCCGCCCGACGGATGGCGGTGAGGTGCTCGGCAGCCACCACGTCGTGGTCGATCCAGCCGTTCGCCGCGGCCGCCTTGATCATCGAGTACTCACCGCTGACGTGATACGCCGCGACGGGGACGTCGACGGCTGCGCGCACGGCCGCGATCACGTCGAGGTAGGCGAGCGCCGGCTTCACCATCACCATGTCGGCACCCTGGGCGAGATCGGCGTGCACCTCGACGAGCGACTCGCGAGCGTTGCGCCAGTCCTGCTGGTAGCCCTTGCGATTGCCGCCACCGGCGATCTCGACGGCGACCGCCTCGCGGAACGGTCCGTACAGCCCGCTCGCGTACTTCGCCGAGTAGGCGAGGATCGAGGTATCGGTGAAGCCTGCTGCGTCGAGCGCACCGCGGATGACGCCGACCTGGCCGTCCATCATCCCGCTCGGGGCGACCACGTGGGCGCCGGCCGCGGCCTGAGCGACGGCGATGCGGGCATACACGTCGAGCGTGCGATCGTTGTCGACCGAACCGTGGCCGTCGAGGATGCCGCAGTGCCCGTGGTCGGTGTACTCGTCGACGCACAGGTCGGCCATGACAACCATGCGGTCACCAATCGCATCGCGCACGTCGGCCAGGGCGAGCTGCACGATGCCTTCCGGGTCGAACGCGCCGCTGCCGATGTCGTCCTTGGCGGCGGGCACGCCGAACAGGATGACGCCCCCGATGCCGAGGTCGGCGAGCCGGCGGACCTCGTCGACGAGGCTGGCACGGGTGTGCTGCACCACGCCGGGCAACGACGTGATGGGGTGGGCCGTGTCGATGCCCTCGCGGACGAACAGCGGTGCCACGATCTGCCGTGGGTGCAGGTGGGTCTCGGCCACCATGTCGCGCAGCGCAGCCGTGGCCCTGAGGCGACGCGGCCGCTGCACCGGGAACGTCGGGCCGGGCGTGGGGGAAACGGGGAGACCGGACACGCACGAGAGCGTACGGGTAGCGTGGGCACCTGTGACGGTCCAGGCATGGTTCGAGACGAGCACCGCTGAGGTCGAGCCGGGCTCGTCGGTCGTCCTCGCACTGGGCATCACGAACCTCGGCGCCACCACCGACAGCTTCTCGCTCGCACCCACCGGCCTCGCTGCCGCATGGACCACGGTGCGCCCTCCGTACATCACCCTGTTCGGCGGGGCGCAGGCCACCGTCGAGGTCGAGGTCGAGGCACCACGGCTGCCCACCACCACGGCCGGGCCTGTGGCGCTCGGCGTGCGCGTCGTCCCGCACGGCGACCCCGACGACGTCGAGATGTCCGAGATCACGCTCAACGTCGCGCCCACCTTCGACCGACGCATCACCCTGCTGCAGCCGGCCCAGCGGAGCCGCCGCCGCGCCGTGTTCGAGATGCTGCTCGAGAACCTCGGCAACACCCAGGCCACCTGCCAGATGCACCTCATCGATCCCACCGGTCGCCTCGACGGGCGGTTCGACCCACCGGCCATCGGGGTCGAACCGGGCGGCACCGGCCTGGTGCGCCTCAAGGGCGTGGCCACCCGTCGGCAGTGGGAGCGGAGATCGCGCACCATCGCCTTCCGTGTCGAGGCCGACCAGCAGGGCGCGCCGACCGCGGTGGCGGCCGGCACGTTCGTGCAGGCGCCCGTGACCCCCGACCGCATCCTCGCCCGGCTGGTCGGGCCGGTGCTCGCGGCAGGCCTCGTGGCGCTCGCCTGGTTCGCCGTCGTACGACCGGCCATCGACGACGCCGCCGCCGCCGCCGTGGCCGAACGCCCGGCGCCGACCGTCACGACCCCGACCCCGACCCCGACCACCGACGGCACGGACACCGGCACGGGAACGGGTGGCAACACCTCGGCCGGCACTGCGCTGGGCACGCCGCTCAGCACGGTGCTCACCAGCGGCGGCCCGGCCGGTCAGACCTCGTCGCAGCAGTACACCGTGCCGACCGGCCAGACGCTGCTGCTGTCGGACTTCCTCGTGCAGAATCCGTTCAGCGACGCCGGCATGGCGCGTCTGCGCATCGGCGACTGCGTACTCGAATGGGATCTCGCGATCCACCTCGACGGCATCGACGTGTCGAACCGATTCGTCACCCCCCTCGCCGTCGGGGCCGGTGAGACGATCACCTTCGCGGTCGACTGCAGCGCCGTGGGCCAGGAGGGCGGCACCGGCTGCTCGGCCAGTGCGCTGGTGGTCGGCCGACTCGTGCCGGCCTGACTCGTGCCTGCCTAGAGGCCGTTGTCGACCCGGCGGCGGGTGACCGTCACGTCGGCGGTGGCCACCTGCTCGCTCG
>JBEGOE010000355.1:0-4125 GCA_041182165.1 Actinomycetota bacterium | reverse complement strand
ATCGGGTCGGGGTGCGACGCCGGGTTGCGGGCGGGATCGATGTCGAGCAGCAGCGATGCGTTGGCCCCCACGGTCCGCCATGGCAGGAGACCCGGTTGTTGGGGGACCATCGCGAGTTGTTTGGCCCGCAGGAGGGCGACCGGGGCCGCACCACCGATCGTGCCCGCACCGCTCGACGCCTGCTCGAGCCCAGCGACCATCCGCAGCAGGGTCGACTTGCCGCACCCCGAGGGCCCCACGATGCTGACGAACGACCCCGCCTCGACGTGCAGGTCGAGGGACCTGACGACCTCGAGCGTGCCGAACGACTTCGACAGCCCGACGAGGTCGATGGTGGCGCTCACCGCTGGTACGGCTCGACCAGTCGTTCGATGTGTTTGGCGAGCACGTCCATCTCGATGTTGACGACCGAGCCCGCGCCACGCACACCGAGTGTGGTGACCGCAGCGGTGTGGGGGATGACCGCCACCCGGAAGGTGTCGTCGGTGAGATCGAACGCGGTGAGGCTGATGCCGTCGACCGTGATCGATCCCTTCTCGACCAGGAGCCGCATGTTCGCCCGGGGGATGCGCACGCACAGGTCGGGTGCGGCCGACACGACGCTGCCGACGCAGTCGACGTGGCCGAGCACGATGTGGCCGCCCAGGCGGTCGCCCAGCGCCATCGGCCGCTCGAGGTTCACCCGGTCGCCGGGCTGCAGCATGCCGATGTTGGTGCGGCCCAACGTCTCGTCGCTGACATCGGTGCTCCACCACGGGCCGTCCGGTCCGACGCCCTGTTCGACGAGTGTGAGGCAACACCCGTTGACGGCGATCGACGCGCCCGTGCCGGAGCCCTCGAGCACGGTCGACGCAACGATGGTGAGGCGCACGCCATGCCCCCAGTCGGTGTCGACCTCGTCGCTCGCGACGACGGTGCCCAGCTCTTCGACGATGCCTGTGAACATGCCGGGGACTCTACGGTGTGGCCCGCCGGGCCGGGCGGTAGCATCGCTGCGTCCGTCGGGGACTCCTGCCTTGTCGCAGGGCCTCCGGCGAGATGCCGGTGCCCCGTCCGGGGCGCGGCGACCTCCGCGAACATCTCGCGAACGGAAGGCAGAACATGGTCGACAAGAACAGCACCATCGGCGAGCACAAGCTCCACGAGTCGGACACCGGTTCGCCCGAGGTCCAGATCGCGCTCCTCACGGCGCGCATCAACGAGCTCACCGAGCACCTCAAGAAGCACAAGAAGGACCACCACAGCCGTCGTGGCCTGCTCATGATGGTCGGCCGTCGCCGCCGCATGCTCGATTACGTGAAGGGCATCGACGTCGAGCGCTACCGCACGATCGTCGCCCGCAACGGCCTCCGCCGCTAGTCACCCCCGATCGCTCGCCGGCAGCCGGTGTCCGCCCATTCCGGGCGGGCCGCTGCTAGCGTTCGAGGCGATACATCAACCGAGCGGATACTTGGATCGGTTGTCAGTCGCCTCTGCCGAGGCTCCTCGCCCTCATCTCCTCTGGGTGAGTCGTAGCTCCGGCCGTGCCGACTGGGAACCGACCTCCGCTCCAACCGTCGAGGCGTGAGAAACAACGCGCCCGACCGAAAGGAGCTCGACATGGCAGATGCCATTCGAGTGTCGGGTCCCGTCTCGGGTACCGACAAGACCCTGTCGTTCGAGACCGGCAAGCTGGCTCAGCAGAGCCAGGGCGCCGTCGTCGCCACCCTCGGCCGCACCACCGTGCTGGCCACGGCGAACGCAGCCAAGGAAGTCCGTCCGGGTACCGACTTCTTCCCTCTCACCATCGACGTCGAAGAGCGCTCGTACGCCGCGGGCAAGATCCCCGGCTCGTTCTTCCGTCGTGAAGGCCGGCCCACCGAGGACGCGATCCTCACGTGCCGCCTCACCGACCGCCCGCTGCGCCCGGCCTTCCCCGAGGGCTTCCGCAACGAGACCCAGGTGGTCCTCACCATCCTCGGCGCCGACATGGCGAACCCGCACGACGTGCTCAGCATCAACGCCGCCTCGGCGTCGCTGATGATCTCGGGCATCCCGTTCGACGGCCCCATCGGCGCCGTCCGCGTGGCGTACAGCCAGAGCGGCGAGTGGATCCCCCACCCCACCTACGAAGAGGGCGAGAACAGCACGTTCGAGCTCGTCGTCGCCGGGCGTCAGCTCGACAACGGTGATGTCGCGATCATGATGGTCGAGGCCGGCGGCACGTCGAAGAGCTTCGGCTACTACGCCTCGGGTGCACCCAAGGTCAACGAGCTCGCCCTCGCCGGCGGCCTCGAGGCCAGCAAGACCTGGATCAAGGAGAGCATTGGCCTCCAGCGCCAGCTGGTCGCCTCGGTCATCGCCACCAAGGGTCCGATCACGCCGATGACCTATACGCCGCAGCTCGACTACGGCCAGGACGTCATGGATGCCGTGACCCCGATCGCCACCGCGCCGCTCGCCGTCGCGGCCGGCATCGCGGCCAAGGCCGAGCGCAACGCCGCCACCGACGCCGTCGCCGCCGACGCGATCGCCCAGCTCGCTGCAGACGGCGGCGCCTTCGCCGGCCGCGAGCGCGAGATCAAAGAAGCCGTGCGCAGCCTCACCAAGAAGGCCGTGCGCAAGCGCATCGTCGACGAGGGCCTCCGCATCGACGGTCGTGGCCCGCGCGACCTGCGTCCGCTCAGCAGCGAGGTCACCGTGCTCCCGACGGCGCACGGCACCGGCCTGTTCCAGCGTGGCGAGACCCAGGTGATGAACGTCGTCACCATGGCCATGCCCCGCATGAATCAGCTGATGGACACCCTCAGCCCCGAGACCCACAAGTACTTCTTGTTCCACTACAACATGGCCCCGTGGGCCAACGGTGAGACGGGTCGCGTGGGCTCGCCCAAGCGCCGCGAGATCGGCCACGGTGCGCTCGCCGCCCGTGCGTTGCTGCCCGTGCTGCCGAGCCAGGACGAGTTCAGCTACACGCTGCGCCTCGTGGCCGAGGTCCTCGCCTCGAACGGCTCCACGTCGATGGCGTCGGTCTGCTCCGGCAGCCTGGCCCTCATGGACGCCGGCGTGCCGATCAAGGCGCCCGTGGCCGGCATCGCCATGGGCCTCGTCTTCGCCGAGGGCAAGTACACCACCCTCACCGACATCCTCGGCGCCGAGGACGCGTTCGGCGACATGGACTTCAAGGTCGCCGGCACCGACGACGCCATCACGGCGCTGCAGCTCGACACCAAGATCGAGGGCATCCCGGCCGACGTGCTGATCGCAGCGCTCGACCAGGCCAAGGAAGCACGCACGCAGATCCTGGCGAACATGAACGCCTGCATCAGCGAGCCCCGCTCGGAGGTGGCCGCCACCGCCCCGAAGATCATCTCGATCACCATCCCCATGGACAAGATCGGCGAGGTCATCGGGCCGAAGGGCAAGGTCATCAACACGATCCAGCAGGAGACGGGCGCCGACATCGCGGTCGACGACGACGGCTCGGTCGGCATCGTCACCATCGGCGCCGTCGAGGCGTATCGCATGGAAGAGGCCAAGGCCCGCATCCTCGCGATCGTGTCGCCGCCGCTGGCCGAGGTGGGCGCCACCTACCAGGGCAAGGTCGTCAACATCACCAAGTTCGGCGCCTTCGTCAACATCCTCCCGGGTCGTGACGGTCTGGTGCACATCTCGAAGTTGGGCCGCGGCAAGCGGATCAACAGTGTCGAAGACGTGCTCCAGCTCGGCCAGGACATCGAGGTCGTGGTGGAGGAGATCGACGAGAAGGGCAAGGTCAGCCTGACCCCGTCCGACGCATGGTCGGGCGCAGGCGGCGGTGAGGGCGACGATTCGGCTCCGGCCGACTCGGCACCCCGTGCCCCGCGCGAGCCACGTGAGCGCACCGAGCGCTCGTCGTCGAGCAGCACCACCGATGCCGAGACCGTGTCGTTCGACGACGCGTTCGACGCCGAGCTGGCGGGCGCCCTGGGCGACCTCGGCCCCGGCGGTGAGGCGGGCGGCGCCAGCAGCGGCGGTGGCGACCGTGGCGATCGCGGTGGCGACCGTGGCGGGCGTGGCGGCGGCAGCCGTGGCCCGCGTCGGCATCGCTGAACGCTGAGTCGTTGACCGACCTCCAGATCACGAGGCTCTCATCGGGCCTGACGG
>JBEGOE010000354.1:0-22586 GCA_041182165.1 Actinomycetota bacterium | reverse complement strand
GGTCCCCCGGGCCCTCGGCGCCAAGCTGGTGCCCTTCGGCGGCTGGGACATGCCGCTCGCGTACCCGTCGGGCACCCTCGACGCGCACGGTGCCGAGGTGTGAGACGTCGAACACGACGGCGTCGTTCCGGCAGGCCAGGTGCTCGGCGAGGGTGCCCGACGGGTACGCGAGCGGCATGTCCCAGCCGCCGAAGGGCACCAGCTTGGCGCCGAGGGCCCGGTGGACCGCGTGGAGCGGGCTCTGCACGAGTGCGGCCGGCTCCGGCATCAGAGCGCCAGACGGACCGGCGCCTCGACCTGGACGTGGGCCTCGGCCTCGACCGGCCGAGGGCTGTCGACGAGCTGGGCGTCGAGGTGATCCTTGACCCCGCCGATGGCGAGGATGTTGAGCACACCCTGGCCGCCACGACGCATGACGTCGATGAGCTGGTCGCCATCGCACAGCACCACGTCGCTGCCGCTGATGACCAGATGGGCCGAGGCGATGTCGGTGTCGACGTGCTCACGCAGGTAGTCGAACGCCTTGCGGACCGACTCGAGCTTGATCCCGGCGTCGAGGAGGCTCTTGATGACCCGGAGCTCGAGCAGGTCGCGATACGAGTAGGCCCGACGGCTGCCGCTGCCGCTGGCATCGGTGAGCGATGGGCGGACCAGGTCGGTGCGGGCCCAGTAGTCGAGCTGGCGGTACGAGATGCCGACGATCTTGGCGGCGCGTGTGCCGCTGTACCCGGTCTCGGTGAGTGGTTCCGTCATCGTTGCCTGCCTCGTCGATGATGACATCGGCGTAACTACGCCGGTGGGATTGCCCCGTCACCCTACCGAGGCCCGCGCGCGGCGTCAAACACCTTCCGCGCGGGAATTCGCGCGGTCAGTCGCCCTTGAAGTCTTCCGGATCGAGGTCGTCGAGGAAGTCGCGGAACTCGTCGATGATCGCTTCCTCGTCATCGTCGTCACCCACCTCGACCGGGATCTGCGCCGCCTCGAGCAGCAGGCTCTCGGTGGCGAAGATGGGTGCGCCGGTGCGCACGGCGATCGCGATCGCGTCGGACGGACGGCTCGACATGATCTGCTGCTTCCCACCGCTGACGAGGTGGAGCTCGGCGTAGAACACGTGGTCGCGGATCTCGGTGATCACGATGCGCTCGAGCGTCGTGTCGAGCCGAGCGAGGATCTGCACCACCAGGTCGTGGGTGAGGGGACGCGGCGGCTCGATACCCTCGAGCGCGGCATGGATGGACGACGCCTCGGGCGTGCCGATGACGATGGGCAGCAGGCGGCCCACGCCCGTCTGCTCACGCAGGATGACGACCGGCGTGTTCGCCGGCACCTCCACTCGGACTCCGACCAACTCCATGGGAACCACGAGCCGATGGTACCGCTCCGATGCGAGCGCGGATGCCTCCACGAGTGGGGGAATTCACCGGGACACCCGAGCGGGTGTCGTGGCCGTCAGGGGTCGATGTGCTGGCGGAGCAACGACACCATGAGGGCCTGACGCAGGTCGGCCCCGAGGTCGGCCAGCTCGCCCAAGAGCTTCACCGCGTCCTGGCGCGCCTGGGGGTTGCGTTGACGGAGCAGGGGCAGGATCCGCTGTTCGTACAGGGACGCCTCACGCTCTGCCGACTGGCGCCACGACCGCAGGTGCCGGGCGTCGATCCCGCGGGCGAGGAAGCCCGAGGCCGCCTTCGCGATGGTGACGTCACCGTCGGTGTACGTGGCGTTCGCCCCGCTGCCCCGCGCCGCGACCAGACCGAACGACACGAGGTCGGCCAGTTGCTCGGCGGTGATGCCGGCTGCCGAGCAGACCTCGGCGGCGTCGTACACCTCGGCGCGCGCCGAGACCGCAGCGAGCGACACGGGGGGCCGCTGTCGCGACTGTGCTGCGGGGTGCCGATCGGTGACGACGCGGTCGGCGTGGATGCTGATCGTGCCCGTGGGGTCGTCGGTGTCCGGGCCGGACGAGATCGGTGCCGATGCCGGTGCCGGTGCCGGTGCCGGCTCGGCGATTCGGACGTTGCGGATGCCACGGTTGAGCTGGCTCACGTTGTCGGCCGGTGCTGCGGCGACCGACGACGGGATCAGCGGTATGGGGATCCCGCCGGAGTCATCGATCTCGCCTGAGTCGAGACGGTCGCGGATGACGCGCAGCGGCAGGAAGTTCTCGCGCTGCTCGCGCAGGATGACGCGCAGCCGTTCGATGTCGGCATCGAAGAACTTCCGGTATCCCGACGAGGTCCGCTCGGGCTCGATCAGACCCTGGCTCTCGAGGAAGCGGATCTTCGAGATGGTGACGTCGGGGAACTCCTCGAGGAGGAGGCCGAGGACCTCTCCGATCGAGAGGTAGGGACGCTCGTTGACCCCGCTCGTCACGAAGCCGTCCCGGTCGCGAAGAAGACGAGACGGAACTTCCCGATCTGGACCTCGTCGCCCTGGTGCAGCACGGCGTCGTCGACCCGCTCGAGGTTCACGTACGTGCCGTTCAGCGAACCGGCGTCGCGCACCGAGTACTGATCACCCTGACGGACGATGTCGGCATGGCGGCGCGACACCGTGATGTCGTCGAGCATGATCTCACTGTCGGGGTGCCGTCCCATGCGGGTGACCTCGGCGTGCAACGGGAAGACAGCGCCTGCCTGCGAACCGCTGCGGACCACCAGCGAGGCGACGCCGCTGGCGAGCCTCGACAGTGGCACCTGGGTGTCGTCGGCGGTGCCCGGGGCGTCCTGCAGCGGATCGACCTTCGCCAGCGTGATGGTCTGGTCCGCCGGACGATCGAGCAAGGCGCCGCACGACGAGCAGAACACTGCGTCGGTCGTGTTGCGGTGGCCGCACTGGTTGCAGAACACGGAGGCCATGGGACGCGGGATACTAGCCCTCGACCAGCGCGCGGTAGCCGGTCGCGTCGAGCAGTGTGTCGATCTGGGCGGTATCGCTCATCTCGATCTCGCAGATCCAGCCGTTGCCGTAGGGGTCGTTGTTCAGTGACTCCGGCGCATCGGCGAGGGAATCGTTGACGGCCACGATGGTGCCGGCGACCGGCGCGTAGATGTCGCTGACCGACTTCGTGCTCTCGACCTCGCTCATCGTCTGCCCGGTGGCGACCACCGTACCGACGGCAGGCACCTGCACGTAGACGACGTCGCCCAAGGCGTCCTGGGCGTAATCGGTGATGCCCATGCGGACACGGGTGCCCTGCACCGCGATCCACTCGTGGTCGCTCGAGTAGCGGAGGTCCTCGGGGATTGCCATTCCCGAGAAGTTAGCCTTTCCCGACGGGTCAGCGCACCAGTTGTCGAATGCGTCGAGCGTACTCCTGCGCCAACTGTCGAGCCTCGCTGTCGGTGCCGGCCTCGGCCCAGATGTGCGTGACCGGCTCCTCCGGATCCGGCAGCGCCAGCATCCACCCGTTCGCGTGGATGATGCGGACCCCGTCGACCAGTTCGACGTTGCGTGATCCCATTTCCATCAGCGATCGCATCACCATGCCCTTCTGCTCCCAGGGAGTCACGACCGTGTCGTGGACGAGGTGCACCTTCGGCAGGCCGTCGACCACCTCGCTGAGCGAGCGATGGCTGCGGGCGAGCAGGTCGAGCATCTTCAGCAGCGCCGCAGCGCCGTCGAAGGCCGGGAGGAACCCGGGCAGGATGTACCCACCGCGGCCATCGGCGGCGAACCCGACGGCAGGGTCGTTGGCCGCCGCCATGATCGCCGCTGTCGACAACTTGGTGGGCACCAGTTGGACGCCGTGGGCCGACGCGATGTCGCGAGCCCGGCTCGTGATGTTCACCGGGAGGGCGATGGTGTCGCCGAGGAGGTGGTCCGAGACCAGCTCGACGAACGCGAGCAGCGCCTCGGTGTCGCTGAGCACCCGGCCCTGGTCGTCGACGAGCCGCAGGCGCTCGCCGTCGGCGTCGATGACCGCGCCGAGGTGGGCGCCGGAGGCACGCACGAGCCCGGCGACGCGCTGCAACGCCTGCTCGGTGTCGAAGGTGACACGGCCTGCCGTCGAGACGTACGGGTTCACCGCGAGCACATCGGCGCCGAGCTTGCCGAGCAGCGTCGGCATGACCGTGCTGGCGGCGCCGTACGAGTAGTCGACGACGAGCTTGAAGCGGAACTCGCGGATCGCGGCAGGCTCGACGGTGGCCTCGAGTGCCACCGTGTACTCCTCGAGCGCGCGGGGCGGGAACTGGATGTCGCCCACCTCCTCGGCGAGCGCGCGGCGGGCGTCCTCGCGTTGGAACAGGCGCTCGATCTTGCGTTGCGCGTCCTCGGTGATGTCGGTGCCGGCGGTGTCGAAGAACCGCACCACGACCTTGTCGGGATCGTCGTGGTCGAGGCGGATGGTCAGGCCACCGAACGCTCGTGGCGAGCGAGTGAGGAAGCGCGTGACCGGCACGCTCGCGACCTCGAGGTCGAGCACGTCGATGCCTGCAGCATTGAGCCCGGCCATCATCGCTCGCTTGAGCATGCGGGCGGCTCGGCTCGAGTCGCGGGACGTGACCACCGTGGTCCCCTTGCGCAGCGCCGTGCCGTACGCCATCGCGACCCGAACGGCGAGTTCGGGGGTGACGTCGACGTTCGCAAGGCCCTTCACACCATCGCGCCCGAACAGGCTGCGGGCGCCCTTGCTCTCCCACACGATGCTGCTGTTGACGACCGCCCCGTCCTCGATCGTCTTGAACGGGAAGATCTTGACGTCGCCGGTGATGACCGCGTCGTTGCCGACGAACACCTCGTCACCGATGACAACACCCTCGTCGATGCGGACGTTGTTGCGGATGCTGCTGCTGCGGCCGACGACTGCTCCGCTGAGGCGCGATCGCGTGCCGACGTACACGTTGTCGTGGAGCACAGACCGCTCGATGACCGCCTCGCCCTTCGCACGCACGTTCGAGCCGAGCACCGTGTACTCGCCGATGCGGCAACCGGCCTCGATGATGCAGCCGGCCCCGATGACGCACGGGGACACGACGACCGCATCGGGCGACACCTCGCTCCCCTCGCCCAGCCACACGCCGTCGTTCACCAGGAACCCCGGCACGCTGGCCTGCACCTTGCCGTCGAGGACGTCCTTGTGGGCAGACAGGTACGCCTCGAGCGTGCCGACGTCCTCCCAGTAGCCCTCGACGAGGGCGCCGAACAGCGGCTTGCCGGCGGCCAGGAGCGCCGGGAACACCTCGCCCGAGAAGTCGACGCTGCGGCCCTCTGGGATGTGATCGAAGATCTCGGGCTCGAGCACGTAGATGCCGGTGTTGATGGTGTCGCTGAACACCTGCCCCCACGTGGGCTTCTCGAGGAACCGCTCGATCGAGCCGTCCTCCTTGGTGATGACGATCCCGAACTCGAGCGGGTTCTCGACGGCGGTGAGGCCGATGGTGGCGACGGCCTGCTTCTCGCGGTGGAACTCGAGCACCTTGGTGAGATCGATGTCGGTGAGCACGTCGCCGGAGATGACGAGGAAGGTCTCGTCGAGGAAGGCGCGGGCGTTCCCGACGCTGCCGGCGGTGCCGAGCGGGATCGGCTCGTCGGTGTAGGTCATGGTGACGCCGAACTCGCTGCCGTCACCGAAATAGGTCTTGATGTGGTTGGCGAGGAACGCCACCGTGACCACGATCTCGTCGAAGCCGTGTTGCTTCAGCAGCATGATGATGTGTTCCATCATCGGCCGGTCGGCCACCGGCAACATCGGCTTGGGGGCGTTGGAGGTGAGCGGCCTCAGTCGCGTGCCCTCGCCGCCCGCCATGATGACTGCCTTCATCGTCGTGGTCTCCTGGTCTGCTGGGGGTCAGCGTGCGGTGGGTGTCGGCGTCATTGCGTTCAGCGACGAGCGGCGCGTCCGGCGCGCACGTTGTCCCTGATCGTGGGGGCATAGGCCAGTGCTGTCCAGTAACTGAGCGCGAGGCCCGGGATGCCGACGGCGTAGCCGAGCACGAGGAAGAGCTCGTGGCCCGGGAAGCCGTGGTCGGCGCCCACCATGAACGCCGGCACGGCGCCCATGAGCAGGAACGTGGCGAGCTTGCCCCAGTAGGTGACGTCGAAGCGCTGCATCGTGAAGGCCACGGTGGCGATCGCCATGGTGAGGCCGACGACGACCTCGCGCACGAGCACCGCCCAGAAGAACCACGCCGGCGCGAGCCCGTAGCCGATGATGCCGATGAGCGACACGAAGAACAGCATCCGGTCGGCCACCGGGTCGAAGACCTTGCCGAACTCGCTCACCTGATCGAAGCGGCGGGCCAGCCAACCGTCGACCCAGTCGGTGCTCCCGATCGCGAGCAGCAGCCAGCCTGCACCCGCCACGGAGTCGTACCCGTAGAGCAGCACCAGGAACAGCGGCAGGCAGCACAGGCGCAGCAGGGTGAAGGCGTTGGGCGCCGTGACGATGCGCTGCGACGCCACCGGGGAGTGCGCTGCATCGGTCACATGGCGGAGCGTACAAGGCTCGTCACGACCGACACAGCACCTACGATCCTCGCCATGACACAGGGGGCGTTGCAAGGGCAGATCGCGTTCATCACCGGTGCCGGGTCGGGGCTGGGCGCAGCATTCGCCCGCCGACTCGCGCTCGACGGCGCCACCGTCGTGGTGAACGACCTCGCCGCCGACGCGGCATCAGCGGTCGCCTCCGAGGTCGGGGGTGACATCGCCGTGTTCGACGTGTGCGACTCGGCGGCGTTCGACGCCGCCGTCGACGATGTCGTCGGCCGGCACGGCAGCCTCGACATCATGGTGAACAACGCCGGCATCGCTCCCCCGGCCGACCCGGCCCGCACACAGCTGGCGATCGAGAACCAGATGCGGCGGATGGAGGGCAAGCTCGACGAGCTCGTGCCGCCGAACACCACGGTCGATCTCAGCGACGCCGACTTCGACCGGATGATCAAGGTGCATCTGTACGGCACCTTCTACGGCACCCGTGCCGCCCTACGACACATGACGCCGGCCCGTTCGGGCGCGATCGTCAACATCTCGTCGGTGCTCGGCCTGCGGCCGATGGCGGGGGCGCTCCACTACGCAGCCGCGAAGGCGGCGATCATCGCCCTCACCAAGTCGTCCGGTCAGGAGGTCGCCCCCTTCGGCGTCCGGGTGAACGCGGTGTGCCCCGGCTGGGTCGACACGCCGCTGCTGGCACCGATGGACCCGATGATGATCGCGGGCCTCGACATGCAGATCCCGCGGGGCCGGATGGGTACCGCCGACCAGCTCGCCGAGCTCGTCCGGTTCCACAGCGGCCCCGAGAGCTCGTACTGCAATGGCGACGTGTTCGCCGCGTCGGGCGGGTTCGTCTGATGGCGACCGTCTTCACCCGCATCCTCGCCGGTGAGCTGCCGGGCACGTTCGTCCACCGCGACGAGCACTGCGCTGTCATGATGTCGATCAACCCGCTCGCACCTGGCCATGCCCTGGTGATTCCCGTCGACGAGATCGACCACTGGGTCGACATCCCGGCCGAGTTGTCGACGCACCTGTTCGACGTGGCTCGGCGGGTCGGCGATGCACAGCGCCGCGCGTTCACGTGCGAGCGGATCGGCCTGATCGTTGCCGGCTACGAGGTGCCGCATGCCCACATCCACGTCATCCCGACCAGCGGCATGCACCAGCTCGATTTCCGCAACGCCGCAGCGTCGGTGAGCCGCGACGACCTCGACGCCTGGGCTGCGGCGATCCGCGATCAGATGGCGGGCTGACCCGGCTCGATCGGTTCGATCAGTTCCGGGCCTTTGTGGCGGACGTTGTTGACCTCGGTCGACACCGGAACGAGTTCGAGCAGGTCGTCGGGCGCTGCCCGCAGCAGTGGCGTGATCGCAGCGGTCTCGCGGAGCTCGGGGTCGAGCCAGCGGCTCCAGTCGTCCCGTGGCAGGAAGACCGGCATCCGGTCGTGCACGGGTGACATGGTGGTGTTCGCAGCGGTGGTGATGAGCGTGCAGCTGTGCAGCCAGGGCGCATCGTCACCGGCGTCGGGGTCACGCCACACACTCCAGAGCCCCGCGGCGGCGAGCGGCTCGTGGTCTCGGCGACGGATGAAGTAGGGCTGCTTCACCTTCTGCCCAGGAATGGCCTGCCACTCGTAGAAGCCGTCCATCGGCATGATCAGCCGGTGCTTCACGAGCAGGCGTTTGAAGGCGGGCTTGTCGGCCACGGTCTCGGCCCTTGCGTTGATCATCCGCGAGCCGATCTTGGTGTCCTTCGCCCACGACGGCACGAGGCCCCAGTGGAACGCCCGCACCAGAGGGGTTGGGACGTTCGCTGGGGCCACGATGCCGTACACGTCGTTCGTGGGAGCGACGTTGTAGTTCTGGCCCAGGCTTCCCACGTCGAGCGTGGCACCGAAGAACTCGGCGATTCGCTCGGGTGTGTTCGACGAGACGAAGCGGCCGCACATCGGTGCTGACGGTACTCCTGTGCCCGGCTACTGCAAGCGTGCCATCGTGAACTCCATGCGGGCGACACCCGTGGCCTCGTAGTACTCGAGCTTCACGGTGTGAGAGCCGGCAGAGACCGGGATGATCACGGTTGTCTCGGCGAAGGTGCGGTTCGACCACACCGACGAGACCAGAACGTTGTCGAGGTAGAGGCGGAATCCCTCGTCGGAGCCGACGGTGAACTCGTAGTCGCCACCGATGAAGCTCATGGTGCGAGTCCACCGGACGCTGAAGTTGTTGGCTGGGAGCCGCACGTCGGGACTGCCGCTGCCCCAGTTGAACACCGGCGACACGTCGTCGCGGCAGACCCTGGTGGGCCCGCTGAGGGACGTGTTGTCCCAGTACTCACCCTTCCAGAAGTTGACCGCACTCGGGCACGTCAACGGCGGGATCGTCGTCGTCGTGGTCGGCGGGATCGTCGTCGTCGTGGTGGTCGTCGTCGGTGGTGGAGCGAGGGCGTAGGTGAGCGACACCGCGGCGCCACCACCCCTCTCGTAGTACTCCAACCTGATGTCGTGGTTGCCCGCCGTCAGCGTGACGGCGTACGTGTTGGTCGCGTAGCTTCGATCGCACCAACAGCTCCCGATGACCGCGCCGTCGACGTAGAGGCGGAAGCCGTCGTCGGAGCCGACTGTGAAGTTGTAGGTACCGGCGCCGAAGTTGACCGTCTTGGAGTACCGGGCACTGAACCTGTCCTTTGGAATCCGTGTGCTGTCCGGTGAGCCGCTCCCCCAGTTGTTGTTGGGGATTCCCTCGCTGCGGCACACCATCGGGCTGCCGGTCAGCGAGATGTTGGTCCAGTATTCCGCCTTCCAGTTCCACGAGCTCGGACAGGGCAGGGGGGTCGGCGGTGCCGTGGTGGTGGGCGGCAGCGTGGTGGTGGGCGGCGGTGCGAGCCCGTAGGTGAGATACACCCGGGCACCCCCCGTGCGCTCGTAGTACTCCAGCCTGATGTTGTGGCTACCCGCCGTCAGGTTGAGGTCGTACGTGTTGGTGGCGTAACCACGGTCGCACCAGCACGCGCCGACGAGCGTGCCGTCGACGTAGAGGCGGAAACCGTCATCGGAACCGACCGTGAAGCGGTAGGTCCCGGCCGTGGCGATGTTGACCGCCTTGGAGTACCTGGCGCTGAAGTTGTCGGCCGGGATCCGGCTGCTGTTCGGTGAGTCGCCCCCCCAGTTGTTGTTGGGGATTCCCTCGCTGCGGCACACCATCGGGCTGCCGGTCAGCGAGATGTTGGTCCAGTACTCGGCCTTCCAGTCCCACGAGTCCGGGCAGGGCACAGGCTGCGGCGGGATCGTCGTCGTGGTCGTCGGCGGGATCGTCGTCGTGGTGGTCGTCGTCGTCGTGGTGGTCGTGGTGGTCGTGGTGGTCGTCGTCGGCACGAGGGCGTAGCTCAACGACACCCGTGCGGGGTTCGCGGCCTTGTAGTACTCGAGCCGGATGGCATGGTTGCCGGCGGTGAGCGCCACCGTCAGCGCGTTCGTCGTGTAGGCGCGATCGCACCAGCACTGGCCGGCCAGCACATTGTTGACGAAGAGCCGGTACCCATCGCTCGAGCCAACTGTGAACTGATAGGACCCCGCAGTCGAGATGTTGACCGTCTTCGAGTATCGGGCACTGAACGAGCTCGCAGGGATGCTTGCGTCAGGCGAGCCAGCACCCCAGTTGTTGTTCGGGATGCCCTCACTGCGGCACAGCGTCGCGTTCCCGACGAGGTTGGGGTTCGTCCAGTACTCGGCCTTCCAGTCCAGCGTGCTCGGGCAGACCACCGGTGGGATCGTCGCGGTCGTGGTCGGCGGCGTCGTGGTCGGCGTCGTGGTCGGCGGCGTGGTCGGCGGTGGCGTCGTCGGTGGCGTTGTGGTCGGTGGCATGGTGGTCGGGGTCGTCGTGGTGGTCGCCGGTGAGCCCGTGTAGACCCTGTTCGTGATCTCCCAGCTGTTGATGCCGTACGAACCGTTCTCGCCCACCTGGACGACCGCGTTGCTGACCATCTGGGGCGAGCCGGACGCGGTGACTGTCTCGATCTTGTAGATGTTCATCACCGTCGGGTTGGTGATGCCGAGCGTGAAGGTGGCCGGGTCGACACCGGGTCGGAGGATCTGTGCAGCGTGCACGCCGCCGCCCAGGATGACCGTCTTGTTGGCCGCCGCTCCAGCTGCGACGTTCACCGACACCGAGCCCTGGGGGACGCTGATGTAACCGGGGATCTTCACCGTGGCGGGCGAGGCGGCCGTGAAGGACAGGTTCACCACCGCAGCCCCCAGCGGGGCGATGTTCAGGTTGGGGACGTAGCCGGCCGATGTCGCCGGGACATCGTTGGTGCCCTGCGCGAACGAGAGGGGAACCGAGAGCTCCCCGGCGCGCACGAGGTCGGATGGTGTGGAGCCGAGCATCTCGCCGTTCACGGTCGCGATCGACACCGAGGTGGACGCGATCGTCGCCACATCGGTCGACTCTGTGTAGCGCTTGTTGAAGACCAGGCTGGGGCCGGTCGTGCCACCTGTCGAGTCGACGGCGACCCGGGCGTTCCCGCCGAGCACCCAGGTGCCGCCGAGGCCGGAGATGCCGTGGTTCACCGGGGCGCCTTCGGCGTAGAACGCCGCTTCCTGGTCGCTCGACACGCAGCCGGGTTCGCTGCCGCCGCCGACGGTGACCTTGGCATCACCGCTGATCGCGATCGGTTGCTCGAAGTAGTACACGCCGGACGCGAAGTAGACCTGGACGTTCCCGGTGATCGCCACCGGGTCCTTGTAGGTACCGGGGAAGAAGACCTTGCACTCTGGCGCGCCGACGGGGGTGAAACCTGCCGGCATCGAGAACGGGGTCGAACCGCGCAGCGCGGTGGCGCGCATCGGCAACTTGGGCGTCCAGACCTTGCTCGCTGCCATTGTGGTGGACGTGTCGGCGTGCCAGGCGGTGTTCGGTGAAAAGCCCGACTTCGGGTACGCGTTGCCCGACGTGAAGGCCCCGGCTGGCTGGACTGATCCGACCATCGTGGTCGCGAGCGCGAACGGCAGCGTCGCGTTGTCGAACCGCTGCATCGACTGGAGCTTGTAGCAGCGCGTGATGACCCCGACCTCGGTGCCGGGCGTGGCGAGCGTGACCGGGACGGTTGCCGTGGCCGACTCGCACGCCTTGTAGAGCTGGCGGGGGTTGGCGAGACTCATCCGGAGCCCGCCCTTCACCGACTCGGCACGACGGACTCGTTCGGCCGACACCCGACTGGCGTCGGATGCCGAGACGGTGTACTTCAGCAACGGCAGGGTCACCAGCGAACAGATGGTGATCAGCGCCAGCACGATCACCAGGGCGCTGCCCTCGTCGCGGAGTTGCCGCATCCGCGCGCGCCGGCTCGGCTTCGAACGATCAGACATCGCTCTTCACCACCTGCATGCTGCGAGAAGCCCTGGCACCGGGCGCCGTGATCGTGATCGTGATCGACTGCACCATGTTGGGCGTGATGACGCCATCGACGCACGCACCACTCACCCACGTGCCCCCGACCGACGCGTCGGGACCCGGGACATATCGCTGATGGACGACGGTCGCTGCCGACGGAGACCATCCCTGCGCTTGTGCAGCGACGGCAGCGAGCGCCGAGTAATCACATGTCAACGGGCTGCGGTTGATGCGGTCGGAAGCGTCTTGCAGGGCCGATTCGGCCTGCGCCGTCGACCGGTTGACGGTCGAGGACGTGACGGCGGCGATGACAGCATCGAACAAGGGGACGATGACGATGCCGAGCACCACGACGGCCGTCAGGATCTCGACGAACGTGTCGCCCCGGTCGGGGCGTTCGTGTCGATGGCGGTCGGGGCGTTCGTGTTGATGATGGCGGTGGCGGATCATGCGGGCACCACCGCCAGCACGCAGGAGATCGCCGCGTTGGCATCGATGCTCACACGAACTCCCTGCCAGAGGCCGCTCACATCGAACTCGGTGACGGGGACCGAGTTCGGCCCAGACCTACAGGTCCAACCGGCCGGCTTGAATCCGGCGAGATCGGAGGTGACCACCGGTTGGATGTCGACCGTGATGGACTTGCCCGACGGGATCGTGAAGTCGATCGTCGCGCCCGGGTTGTCGGCATCGGTGGTGACCGTCTTCAACGTCGGGGTGAGCACGTTTCCTTCGTTGTCGCGAACCGCCGTGTTGACGTACGTGAAGGGATGCGTCTCGGGAGCTGCGTTCCGCCGGGTCTGCACGGTCACGGTGCCGCCGCACTGGTCGAGCGCGATGGCTCGCAGCGCGTCGGTGAACTTGTCGAAGGTCGGCGAGATGTACAGGTTCGCGACATCGCTGTTCGTGTACTTCCCGGAGTCATCGGTGGTGGCGAGCACGGGTGCCTTCGAGTTGCCGATGGCTGCGGCGAGGACGTCCTTCGCAGGTCGGGGTGAGACCGTGTTGTTCGGGAGCAGCCACTCGGTGGATGCGGTGATCTCCGGTCCGACGCCCACCCCGATGAACTGAACGTCGGTGCCGAAGGTACCGATGATCTTCGCTGCTCGCAGATACCCCACGTGGTAGTACTGCGTGGCCGGGTTGGCGATGAGGGACTGTGTGCGAGTCGGGTACGTGTCCGGAGTCCATCGGGGGGCCGGGGCGGTCGACGGCGCGCTGGTGATCTCGAACCGGCTCCAGGTGGGTACGCCATCGGTGAAGAACAGCACCGTCTGCGGCAAGCTCGTTTGCAGGGAGCCGTCAGCATTGTAGAAGAGGCGATAGAGGCCGTCTTCCCAGTTGGTCGCACCGTTCTCCACCAGAGCGCTCACGCCGGTCTTGAGGTTGGCGACATCGGTGGGGTTCGACATGTCGTAGTACTTCGCCCAGCCCGCGCCCCCACCGACCGAGCTGGATCGCTGATTGAACCGGACCATCTGCAGCTTGATCGGGGTCCCTGTGAACGCGTCGATCAGGGACATGAGCCCGTTGCGCACTTGGACCATCGCGGTGGATCCGATGGACGCCGATGTGTCGACGACCACCCCGAAGTTGCCGCCGCATCGCGACCGAGCCTGCACCAGCGTTGGAGCGTTGACGATGCTGTCCACCCCGATCACGCGCCGCTCGGTGCCGCCGCTCGTGAAGATGATCTGCTCGGCGCCGCCGGCGTTGCCTGCTGTCTGCTGACCGCGGCCGCCGCCACCGTCGATGCTGATCGACACGCGACGGGCGTTCTTCGGGTTGTTCAGTGCAGGTGCGCCCGTCGGGTCGTACATGGTCGGTGGTAGCGGATCCGACACCTGTGCGATCCAGCTGGCGGGCGTCACGCCTGCGACGAACGTGATGTCGTCCGGAGGCTTCGGGAGGTCGCGAAGCACGGTGACGGTGGAGCAGGCCTGAGGCTTGGTTCCTTCGAGCACGCACTGCACCCGGACCATGTCGTAGCCGTCACCCCGCTGGATGTAGCGATACGAGACCCGTGTGCTGATGTCGATGACACCGTTTCCGTCACCGGATCGCGAGGCCCATTGGAAGAGCATCACGTTCGAGCCGCCGTTCTCGGCGCCCGGAGGGCATGAAGTGAAGCACGCCGAGGCACCGGGCGAGATGTCGGTGTCGCCCGACGCTGACGCGAGGTCGGGGGTGAGCCACTGGCCGAGGCTTTGCTCCGACACTGCGTTGTTGATGCGACCGAACGAGTCCGCCTGCTGCTGCGCGACCACAGCGAGCGCGGCAGTGATGGATGCCAGGATGAGCCCGACGAGCATGACGGTTCCGACTACTTCGACAAGGGTGAACCCGCCGTCGGTCGTTGTGTGTTGCGCACGTCGCTTCCACATTGCTGCCACACCCTCCGAATTGGTAATCGGTCCGAGGCGCGGCGAGCTTGAGACACTTCTCGCTGGAGTTTCTTCGCCCACGACACGCTCGGTTACCCGCGGACCTCCCAGCCGGTGATGCCGGCGAGGCCGTCGTATCGCACGCGCACCGTGGCGGTGCTCGTGGCTGTCCCGGTGGGCGTCGAGCTGGTGGACACGATGCGGAGCGAGTAGATGTCGATCGGGTTCGTGATGCCGAGCTCGAAGCTCGCAGGAACCGTCGAGGACACGTCGATCGTCCGCGCCAGGACACCGCCACCGATGGTCACCTGCTTCTCGCTCGCCACCGTGGTCGTGATCCCCACGGTCCCCTGGGGCACGGCGACGTACCCGGGGATCGAGATCACCACCGGCTTGTTGCTGGTGAGCGCGACGGACACGATCGGTGTCGCGGCCGCCGTCACCGTCGAGGTCACGTACTGGTTGCTGGCGAGGGTGGTCGGTGTCGGGCCGAAGACCTCCGAGAGCGGGACGAAGACGGATGCCCCGTCGACGTAGGGACCCTCACCGCCGGAAGCACCGTTCACCGACATGATCGAGATGCCTTTGGTGGAGTCCGTCGCCTGGCGGATCGCGGACGCGTAGCGCTGGTTGAACACGACGGACATCGAACCCGTCGTGCCCGAGTCGTCGATGATCAACCGACCGCTCGCACCGAAGACGAACGTCGCCCCTCCGCCGCTCACCTGGTGCTGGGCGGGTCCGTTGTGCGCCGTGGTGGCAGCCTGCAGGTCGGTGGTGCAGCCGGCGACGGCACCCTCACCGACGACGATGTCGACGTTGCGCCCGAACGTGACCGGTTGGCGGAAGTAGTACACACCCGACGCGAAGTAGACGGGGTTCGATCCGGTGATGGTGACCGGCTGGTCGTAGATCCCGGGGAGGAAGGCCCTGCAGGTGCCCGGCATCGAGTAGCCGGTCGGCGAGACCGCAGGGAGCGACCGGCGTTGCGGGAGCTTCGGAAGCCAGATCGCTCCGGGGCTCGCATCGGTGGTCCTATCGGCGACCCACGCTGCGCTCGACGCCGTCGCTGGGGTGTAGCGGCTCCCGACGACGTATGGCTGCGCAGGGGACTGCGTGCCGACCTGCGTCGAGGCCAGTGCGATGCGCTGCTCGCCCTCGGGCTCGCGTCGCTCGTGCGACAACGCGAAGCACTGCGTGGTCGTGGTCACCGAGCCACCCAGGTCGACGGTCGGCAAGGCGCGTCCGGTGCCGATGGTGGCTTGCGAGCACGTGGCGTAGGTGGCGACCGGGTTGAGGAGCGCTGTCCGGAGACCGGCCTTCGCCGCCTCGGCGCGAACGAGCTTCTCGTAGGGGATGCGGCTCTGTCTCGAGACGGTGTTGGCGTACCCGAGCACGGGCACGGCGATGAAGGAGCAGATGACGACCATCACCAACGCGAGCACGAGCGCTGCGCCCTCGTCTCGGTGGGCGCCCCGAGGCGCAGTTCCGGACCGCTCAGGCGACACCCTTCACCATCCTCAAGGTTCGCGTGGTCCCGCGTGGCGATGTCACGCTGATCGTGACGAGCTGGAGGTAGTCCTGATCCGCTGCCAGATCGGCAGGGCAGGCCTCACCCATCCACGGACCGACCATCGTGGGGGCGTCGGTCGGCAGTCGGTGCTGCACCGACACGGTCGACGGCTGCTGCCATCCGAGGTCGGTCAACACGTCGTCCAGTTCGGCCCGATAGTCCACCGCCGTCCAGCAGCGGTCCGTGGTGACGACACGGTTCACGTTGTCCGCGATCACCCGGAGCACGTTGTCGGCCTCGGCGCGGTCACCGAGCGACGCCGACGTTCTGATCAGGGAGGCGACCGCACTCAGCAGCGGTACTGCGATGATCGACACGACGACCACGGCGGTGACCGTCTCGACGTACGACGATCCGACATCGCGACGGCCAACATCGCGACGGCGGCCAGAGCGACGGCGCATCATGCCGGCACGACCTGGAGGGTGCACGAGATCGCGGCCGCCGGCGTCACCCGGACCTCGACGCTGTCCCACGCGGTTCCGGCGATGTCGATCGTCCGAGGCACGAACGAGCGGTTGCCCGAGATGCACGTCCACTCGCTCGGACGCATCGCCGACGCCGCAGGCGACGGGATGGGGGTGATGACCACGTCCTGGCCTGCCGAGTCCTCGATCGTGTAGTCGAAGGTGCCGTTCGGCTTGGTGGCGTTGGTGGTCACCTCCTTGGTCGTGAGCGTGCTCGTGTACGTGATCTCCTCTTCGTAGAGCGCTGCCTCGTTGCGCGTCTGGAGCGTCAAGGTCCCGCCGCACTGACCGATCGCCACGGCGCGAAGCGCGTCACCCATCTTCGCGAAGTCGGGCACCGGGTAGAACGTGGCGTCGACCGAGGTGTCGTAGCTGCCGTCGGGCTTCTTCGTCGGGCGGACGACCGGGTTGCCGGTCTCCTCCAACAACTTCCGGAGGACGTCCTCGCCCAGCACCGCCGTGTTCGTGCGGGCATAGGCCGTGTACGGCGGGGAGAACACCTTGCTCCCATCCGACATGTGGTAGCCGCCGTCGTTGATGATCCAGGGAACGTTCCTCGTGATGACCGGGCCGACGCCCACCATCACGACCTTCGTCCTGCCGTCGTACTCATCCAGCAGGCGTGCCGCCCGATAGAACCCGATCATCCTCCAGCTGTCGTTCTGGTTCAACCTGGGCGACAACGCTGGCGCGCTCCCCGTGTTCAGGTACGGATCGTCCACACGCTCGGTCGGCAACGGTGTCCCGGTGCTCGACCAGCCGGATACTGCCATGTGACCGAACGGCTCGCCGTCGGTGAAGAAGATCAGCTTGTCGGGTCGGACCTCTTGGCTGGTGCCGTCCGGGTTCTTGAACATCCGGTACAGCGCGTCCTCCCAATTGGTGCCGAAGGTCAGGGTGAGCTTGCTGATCAGGCCCCCACGCGCATCGGAGCCGATGAGGGCATTGACCTGGGCCTGATCGATCATGTCCCACCAGTGCGGCCATGCCGTGCCCGGCGGGCTGACGGTGTAGCTCAGCCCGCCGAAGTTGACGACCTGGACCCGCAGCGGGGTGCCGCGAAAGGCGTTGATCATGTCGGCGACGCCGTCGCGCACCTTCTGCCGGTCACCACCGATCGAGTTCGACGTGTCCACCACCACGCCGATCGTGCCGCTGCAGCGCGACGGGGGCTCACCGAAGACCAGATCCCCGTCGGGGGTCTCGGGCGTCACCTGCTTGCGGTCGGCCGACCCCACCGTGAACATGACGGACTTCGCCTCGCCGGTGGCCTGACGCCCTGGTATCGACTCGAGGATGCGCAGGATCACCTGGATGGCCTGCTTCTCGGTGTATTGGTCCTGGCCGCCGGCGATCGTGACCTTCGTTGCCCTCAACGCCCAGTCGGGGCCGATGCTTGCATCGAAGACTCCGGAGGGCGGTGGCTGCATCCCGCGTGCCGCCACGTTCGTCCGGCAGGTCTGTGATGCCGCGCCGACGATCGTGCACTCGACGCGATGCAGCTCGTACGAGCCGTTGACGGGCCGGTAGCGGTACGACACCCGAGTGCGAACCACGACCGCATCGCCTCCGACGTAGTCGTGCTTGGTCCAGCTGAGGAGCAGGGCGTTCGACGAGCCGGCGAGCTCGGTCCCGGTCGGGCACGATCCGTCACAGGGCGAGGCCGTGGGCAGCGTCAGGAACACGTCGTCGTTCGATGCGAGGTCGGTCGGCAGCCACATCCCGATGAGCTGCTCCGTCCGGGCGGCGTCGAGGGCCGCGGACGAGACGACCGACTGCTTGCTGACCACGATGATCGCGGCCGACAGCACGGCCATCAAGAGGCCCATCACGACCATTCCGACGAGCACCTCCGTCAGCGTGAACCCGTCATCGTCCCGCTCGGGCCCTCCGTCCTGCACTTCCGCTTCCACTCCCTCTGCGCACGCGTCTCGATCAACCTGCTGAGGTGATCGTCCGGCGCGAGTGCTCGCAGTGCCACGTCTTGGTCATCAATGATCCGTGCCGCCCGTCAGTTGTCGAACCACCAACTGTTGACCGCGTACACGCCGTTCTCCTTGACCTGGACGATCGCCGTGCTGCTGACGCTGTTCTTCGAGGCGACCGATTCGATCTTGAAGGTGCGCATCGTGACCGGGTTGCGGTACCCCACCTCGAACACTGCCGGCAGGTCGGGTGACAGCTCGAGGGAACCCGCGAGGATGCCTCCGTAGATCCGCACCGTCTTCTTCGTCGTCGCTGCCGCGGCCGTCGTGATCGAGATGGTGCCCTGCGGCACCGCCACGTATCCGGGGATCTGGATCGTCGCAGTACGGGCGTCGAGGAGGTCGATGTCGATGATCGGCGTCGGACCTCCGGGAAGCAGGGTCGACGGCTTGTACAGCACGGGATCGACCAGCGCTCCGGTGCCGCTCAGCACCGAGGCAGGTACCTGGAGGTTCGCTCGCACCGTGTCGACCAGCCCGGTCAGCACCTCCCCGTTCACCGAGAGGATCGACACCTCGTTCGTCGAATCGAGCACCTGGTCAGCGGTCGAGACGTACCGCTTGTTGAACAGCAGGCTCGTCGACGTGCCGGCCGTCGAGCCATCGACGACCAGACGGCCTGCACCACCGAACACGAACGTCGCGCCGAGGCCGGTGATGCCGTGGCGGGTGGGTGCATCCGTCGCGTAGAAGGCGGCCACCTGGTCGCTGTCGACACACCCCTTGTTGGATCCTGCACCTACCACCACTGCCGCATTGCCACTGATCGTGACGGGTTGCTCGAAGTAGTAGACGCCCGAGGTGAAGTAGACGGGCGTCGAACCGGTGATCGTCACCGCACTGGTGTAGCGACCGGGGAAGAACACCTTGCACGGCTTGTACAGCGCCGGCATGTCGTACGGGATACTGGCCCGCGGGTACACGGCCATGCTCGGCACCGACGGTGACCAGATCGTCTGTGCGGTCTTCGTCGGAGCGGTGTTCGACCTCCAGGCTGCCGGGTCGGCACTGCCCGACGTCGGGGCCGTGGACCCCACGAACCAGGCGCCTGACGGTTGGGTCGAGCCGGCCACCGTCGTGGTCGTGCCGTGGGGCAGGCTCGAGATCGGCACCCCGGCGGATGCGGCGATGAGATAGCACTTCGACACCACCGATTCGGCCAGCATCGGTGCCGGGAGAACCAGGGGACTGGTTCCCGTCGACTTCGTCCCGCATTCCGAGAACAGGGTCGCCGGTTCGACGAGGGCGACGCGCAAAGCGGCCTTGGTCGCCTCCGCGCTGCTGAGCTTGTCGGCCGTCGCCGTTCGCTGCTTGCCGACCGCTGCGACGTAGCCGCTGAGGGGCAGGATGATGAACGAGGCGATCATCATCAGGACGAGCACCATGACGAGCGCAGCACCCTCGTCCTCGCGCGTCGGCCGCCTCGTCGTCACGTCGTCACACATCGCTCTTCACCACCTGGAGCGTCCTCGTCGCTCCGGTGTCGGGGTCGGTCATCGACACCTGCACCAGTTGGACAAGGGTGACGTTCACGCCTCCAGCCGGACACGCGCCTGCGATCCAGGTGACCGTGCCGCCTGCCCCCGCTGCGTACCGCATGTGGCTCACCGTGGTCGCCGACGCCGGCCAACCGGCCATCTCTGCAGCCGCTTCGGCGTACGGGGTGTAGTCGCAGCCCATCTCGGCCCGGTTCACCCGGTCCGCCACGCTCTGCATCACCAGGTCGACCTCGACGGCGGCCGTCGCCTTCGACGATCCGGCGATCACCGACGTGAACACATCGAACACGGGCACGACGATGATGCCCAGGACCACCACGGCAACCACGAGCTCGACGTAGCTGAACCCACCGTCGTCTGCGGTGCCGCGGCGGAGCCGGCGTCGAGCCTGCTTCATACCTTCGCCACGTGCAGGATGCAGGACACGGCTTCGTTCGATGCGACGCGCACGTTGATCCCCTTCCAGACCGACTCACCCTGAATCGCCACCTCGGTGACGGTCCGGTTCACCCCCCCTGCGCTGCACACCCACGCTGAGCCCCCTGCCTGCGGCACGGGCCGGTAGAGCGTCTGGGTGGTGGTGGTCATCGTCGGCATCAGCTCGACGTCGACCGCTGGGTAGCCGCCGATGGCGAAGTCGAGCGTTCCACTCGGCGCCTGGTCGTCGGTCGTGATCAGCGACGTGTTGGTGGTCAGGGACACCCCTGTCGACGAGGTGAGCTGGGTGTTCGCGTACTCGAACGTCGCAGCCGAGTTGTTGCCGCCCTCCACGGTCTGCATCGTCAGCGTGCCGCCGCAGTCGGCGAGAGCGATCGCCTTCAGCGCTCCGGCGAACTGGCTGAACTCCGGGAGGAAGTACATGTCGGCGACGTCGGCATTCACGTACTGGCCGTCGACGACCCTTCCCTCGACGCCCGTCGTCGGGTCACCGGTGATGAGCTGGGTCAGCATGTCCCGGTGTGTCGTCGCCACGTTCGTGTACTCCGCTTTCGTGAAGGGCTCCGAGTACACCCGCTTGCCGGCCACCACGCGATAGCCCCTCGTGAACTTGAGGAGGCTGCTCTTCCTGCCCGGGGCGATGTTCGGTCCCACACCCACGCCGATGAACTCGGTGCTCGTGCGCAGCGGGGCGATCACCCTGAGAGCCCGATTGAAGGCTCGTTGCATCGAAGTGGCGGGCACCCACCAGTCGTCGGGGTGGGCAACGGCGAGTGGCTGCTTTTGGGAGAGGCGGTCGCCGTTCGGCTGGCCGTCCGTGAAGAAGAGGACCTTGTCGGGCAGTTGTTGCCGGATCGTGCCATCCGCGTTGTAGTACGTGACGTAGAGCGCGTCCTCCCAGTTCGTGCCACCACCGAGGCTGATCGTGTTGATCGCCGCCTTCAGATCTGCCACGTCCGTGGTGTTCAGCATCTCGAAGTAGCCCTTGCCCAGCACCCGAGCCCTGCCGTCGAAGTCGACGACCTGCAGCTTCATCGGTGTGCCGGCGAAGGTGTCGACGAGTTCCCGGATGTTCGCCTTGACAAGGTTCATCTGGTCGCCGATCGAGCCGGACGAGTCGACGATCGCGGTGAAACTGCCACCACAACGCGAGACCGCGTCGGTGAAGCTGGGGATGCGAACGTTCGAGTCGGCTTCGATGAGTTCGCGTTTGGTACTGCCGGCGCTGAGGCTGAAGGCCATCTCACCGCCGCCGGCGGCGCCACCCGGCTGGCCCCCTCCATTGATCTTCACATCGACGCGCATGCCGTTCTTCGGGTCGTTGACGACGGTGTCGGCGAGCGAGGTGGCATCAGCCTTCATCGGCGGGTTCACCTCCATCGCCCAGACCGGCGACGTGGTCCCGGGCACGAAGGTCTGGCCGGGAGGCGGCGGTGGCACGTCGGACATGACCGCCCGCTGCGTGCACGTCCAGGCCGTCCCGTCCACCCTCGTGCACTTGATGCGGACGATGTCCCACGACGAGCCTGCTGCCATGTACCGGTACGAGACGTTGGTCGACGTCGTGACCGGGGTGCCGCCGACGACGCTGACGGCGGACCACGACGCCAGGATGACGTTCGAGCCGCCCACCGTGGTGCCCGTCGGGCACGACTGGCCGCAGGGTGATGCACCCGGGCTCTTGTCGAAGGTGTCGGCGGACGCCATGTCCCCCGGCAGCCACGCACTCAGACGCTGGGCGCTGGCCGCGTTGTCGAGCCGCCCACCAGCGTTGTCCTGCTGGGACAGGATGACGGTGATCGCGGCCGACAGCGTGGCCATGATGATGCCCATCAGCACCACACCGACGACCACCTCGGTGAGCGAGAAACCGGCGTCGCGTCGAACGTAGGACGAGCGCGCCAAACACTGCTCGGGCCTGCTGCTTCGGCGTGCAACCACCATCGACGAGCTCCTCGGACGACTACGTGGTGGTGAACGTCCGGCAGCAGGACTCGATTGCCCGGTTCTTGATGACTTCCAGACGTGATGTTGTCCTGGCGGAGAACGACAGAAGCCGCAGGTCTGTGACCTGCGGCTTCATCCGTCGGGCTGACAGTGTGTTGTCTCAGGACATCCCGGACAGATGTCGCGCGTCATAGCGGACAGTCGGTCAGCCTTCCGCGGGGGCAAAAGCCCGACTGGTCATCACCGCAGTTGTCCTCGAAGGCCGCTCAACGAGCGAGGTCGCCCGTCACTACGGCGTGTCTCGCTCCTGGGTCTACGAACTCGTGGCCCGCTACCGAACCGACGGCGAGACCGCGTTCGAACCACGCTCACGACGACCAACATCTCGACCTGACGCGACACCCACCGACACCATCGAACTCGTCCTCGCGCTCCGCCGACGGTTGACCCTCGACGGGTTGGACG
>JBEGOE010000353.1:0-3385 GCA_041182165.1 Actinomycetota bacterium | reverse complement strand
AGGCCACACGCACCGCCTCGTCGACCAGCTCGTCCGGTTCGGTGATGCGGTCGGCGAGGCCGATCGCATGCGCCTCGGCGGCGCCGATGACGCGGCCGGACAGGAACAGGTCGCTCGCCCGCCCGAAGCCGACGCGCGCTGCGAGCAGCCGGGTGCTGGCGAGCTCGGGGACGAGGCCCACCTTGATGAAGCCGGTGCCGAACTTCGCGGCGGTGCTGGCGATGATCTGGTCGGCCGGCAGGCACATCGTCACGCCGATGCCGACGGCAGCGCCGTTCACCGCGCACACGATCGGCTTGCTCTCGCGCAGCAGCGCCACCCAGTCGAGGCCACGCGGCATGCCGCCGACCCCGCCCGCGGTGTCGTTGCCCGGATCGGTACCGCTGATGCGCGTCTGGAAGGTGGCCTCCATGTCGGCGCCCGCACAGAAGCCGCGGCCGGTGCCGGTCATGACGATGGCGCCGATCGACGGGTCGTCGTTCGCGGCGCGGATGGCGTCTGCCTGCTCGTCGGCCATCGTCGGCGTCCAGGCGTTGAGGCGCTCGGGACGGTTGAGGTGGATGAGCGCGACCTCGTCGCGCCGGCCGACGGTGATCTGCGTGTACTCCATCAGCGCATCGTGCCACGCCGATGCTCGGGCGGCCGTCAGGCGAGGTCGTACAGCGGCGAGAAGTCGTGGCGTTCGAACGCCGGCAGGTAACTGCGCACGACGTCGCGGCGGAAGGCGGAGCACAGGTCGGGTCGGAAGAAGCGGGCTCCCTCGCGCACGACGTAGTTGAGGATGAAGAAGCGGTAGACCTCGGGCAGGAAGCGCAGCTCGTCGGCGGTCATCGGGAACACCTGCTTGTACGAGCGGACGAAGGCGAGGAAGGTCGGTTCGGTGAGGGTGTGCGGGCCGTAGGTGAACTGCGTCCGGTCGCCCGTGCTGCTCGAGACGCGCGACAGGAAGTAGAAGTCGAGCATGCGTGGCTCGATGCGGAACCAGTCGTAGTCCCACCGGCTGAACAGGCGGAAGGTGTCGTCTGACTTGGTCTGGACCGAGAAGTTGCCGAGGTTCCAGTCGATCAGCACCGGGATCTTCGGCCACTCGTCGTACCCGAGTGCCACGAGCCGCTCGAGGAAGTCGTGCGTGTGGCGCCACAGCAGGTTGATCGATTCGGGCGGTAGGTCGAAGTTGCGGGGGGCGAACGGGCTCTCGAGGAGGTCGAGGAGGTGGATCGCATCGCTCTTGACGGTCTTCGAGCCGCCGGGGAGCTTCGCGGCGAGGTCGGTGCAGGCGTGGTGGAACTCGGCGATCTCGCGGCCCAGGTTCTCGATCAGGTCGACCGACAGCACCCGTGGGAGCGATTCGGCGCGTGGCACGTCGTCGTAGAAGACGGCCCACATCGTCCGGTCGTACCAGGTGTAGATCTGCCCGGGCCGGTCGGTGGGACCGAGCCGGTCGAGCCTGGTGGTCCAGACGTCGGCGAGCATGCCGGCGAAGCGCGTGCCCTCGAGCAGCGAGGCGCACCGGCGGAGGCGCTCGTGGTCCTCGACGAACAGGAAGTACGAGCCGTAGGACGAGACCTTGCAGATGAGCGTGCTCGCGTCGTCGAGGTGGATCCGGTAGACGCGGTTCGTCGAGACGTTCGCGCTGACCTCGTCGAGGAACGTGATGCGACGCGGATCGCCGTACCCGTCCCACGCGGCATGAACCGCATCGCGATGCGCATGGGCCCCGTGCATGGGGCCAGAGTAACCCGGCGTCGTCAGACGGCGTCGCGGGCTCGCACGCCGATGGGTGCGATCAGGCGGAAGCCGGCGTCATGACGCTCGTCCTCGCTCTCGCCGCCCCAGAACCCGTACTCGTGGTTCGTGCGGGCGAATTCGCGGCACGTGCCGTTGACGATGCACGAGCCGCAAACTGCCTTGGCCATCGCCTCGCGTCGCTCCCGTGCCTGCGGGCGCTCTGCCGGTGGTGGGAAGAACAGGTGCGTCAGACCTCTGCAGGCTGCTGCGTTCATCCACCGATCATCGGTCTGCTCCCGGTGGAACAGCGTTTCTACCGCGGCCATCGAACCCCCTTGCCAATGTGTGCGTGCAGCGACCGCTCCGGCTCATCCCCTCAGATGTCGTCGGCCGGGGCCGACGCTCGCTGGTGGCGGTCGTTTCGCACCTTACGGCTATTTGATTCCAGAGTCAATTGTTTGCCGATGGTCGCGACGCCTGGTCAGCGGCTCGCCAGCGCGGCGGCCACACCGGCGGCGAAGCGGTCGACGTCGTCGGCCGTCGTGTCCCATGCCGTCATCCACCGCACCTGGTTGCGGCTCATGTCCCACGGCCAGAAGAAGCACCAGTCCTGGAGCGGCTCGATCAGCTCGAGCGGCAGGATCGGGAACACGCTGTTCACCTGCGGCGGCCCGTCGTAGCTGAGGCCGGGCAGGTCCTTGGTGGCCTCGTAGAGGCGCACGGCGAGCGAGTTCGAGTGCTGGGCGAGGCGGATCCAGAGCTCGTCCTCGAGGATCGCGTTGATCTGTGCGGCCACGAAGCGCATCTTGGACGGCAGCTGGGTGACCTGCTTGCGGATGAAGGTGGCACGTTCGGCCAGCTGCGGGTTCAGGAACACGACCGCCTCGCCGAACGCAACGCCAGCTTTGGTGACGCCGAAGCTGACCACGTCGACACCGGCATCGACGGTGAACGAACGCAGCGCCTCGACGGTGCCGCCGAGCGCGGCAGTGGCGTTCGCGATGCGAGCGCCGTCGAGGTGCACGGTCATGCCCAACCGGTGCGCAGCGTCGCACAGTGCGGCCACCTCGTCGGCGGTGTGCACGGCGCCGAGCTCGGTGCTCTGGGTGATCGAGAGCACGCCGGGCTGCGTGTGGTGCATGACGCCGATGTCGTGGCGCAGTTCGGCCAACTGCTCGGGCACGAGCTTGCCGTCGGTGCTGGGCAGGGTGCGGAGCTTCGTGCCGAGGATGCGCTCGGGTGCACCGGTCTCGTCGACGGCGATGTGCGCCCACTGGCTGCAGACCACCATGTCGGCCGGCCGGATCATCGACGCAAGCGCGAGGACGTTGGCGCCGGTGCCGTTCCACACGAGCAGCGACGATGCCGTCGGGCCGAACAGGTCGCGGAAGCGGGCCTCCGTCTCGGCCGTCCAGGGGTCGGAGCCGTACGCGAGGGCGTGGCCGCTGTTGGCCTGCACCAGCGCATCGAGCACGAGCGGGTGGGCACCGGCGGCGTTGTCGCTCGCGAAGGCGCACGACGGAGGGGGCGGCAGCTGCAGCATGGCCGCCAGTATGCCGGTCAGTGCCGGGTGACGAGCCCGTCGAGCAGGGCTTCGAGCGCGTCGAGGAAGCGTTGGTCGGCGGTGCCGCAGTACAGGTGGCCCGCCGCCGCGACG
>JBEGOE010000352.1:0-3375 GCA_041182165.1 Actinomycetota bacterium | reverse complement strand
CGCCACGGTCGACGAGTGGCTCGCCCCGTACCTCACGCATGCCACCGGGCGCGCCGACCTCGAACGGCTCGAGGTCGCGATGCTGCTGGCGAACCAGCTCTCGTGGGACCAGCAGATGTCGCTGGCCGAGCTGGCCCCGACCACCTTCACCACGCCGAACGGGCGCGAGGTGCCCATCGACTGGTCACGCGATTTGCCCACCGCGTCGGCGCGCGTGCAGGACCTGTTCGGCATCACGGTGCACCCGTCGGTGGCCGGCGGTCGGGTGCCCGTGGCGCTCGAGCTGCTGTCACCGGCCGGCCGGCCCCTGCAGATCACGAGCGACCTCCCCGGCTTCTGGGCAGGCACGTGGGCCGAGGTCCGCAAGGAGATGGCCGGCCGCTACCCCAAACACCACTGGCCCGTCGACCCGGCAGCCGCGCCCCCGAAGCGGATGAAGGACCGGTAGGTCACCCGGGGCCTCGGTCCGTGCGATGTGCGATGTGCGATGTGCGATGTGCGATGAGCAGCAAGGGTCTGCCACGCGCTCCCTGTCTCAGACGGTCGCCGACAGCGTCGCGGCGATGTCGCGGCCCCAGGCCCTGATCGCCTCCCAGTCGCGGAAGTCACCCTCGGGCGCGTGGACCGCGTGCATGATCGCCCGCTCGGCGAAACCGAGCGCCTGACGGTCGAGCTTGCCACCGAACAGCCGGTGAGCGCGCGCCTCGGTCACCTTGGCGAGGTGCACGACGTCGACGGCGTCGTGGTCGGGCACCGACGGCACACCCAGCGGGCCGGACGAGAACAGCCACACCGGTCGGCCCGTGCGGTGCTGCGCCACCCGCTTCGCCATCTCGCGTCCATCGGCCAGCCAGTGGCCCGCGTAGACACCGCTGCCGAGCACGAAGGCGTCGTAGTGGTCGATCGACCCGACGTCGTTCGGATGCTCGACGTCGACCTCGACCCCCGCGCCGCGAAGCTCGGTGGCGATGGCCTCACCGATCTCGGACGTGGAACCGTGCTTGCTGGCGACACTCACCAGGACCCTCATGGTCGACCTCCTGCTGGTCGTTCGTGTGCTCTCGAACCTGCGGTCAGCGTGGCGCCGGGTTCCGGGCCGGACCAGTGCCCTTCGGCCCGTTTCCCCTGCAGCCACGTGCGGCCTTAGCCTGCAGACATGCCTGAGTTCGCGTTCACGGAGCTGCTCCCCCTCGGCCACGACGACACCCCGTACCGGTTGGTGTCGACCGAGGGCGTCACCATGGTCGACACCCCGCTCGGGGAGTTCCTGCAGGTCGACCCGGCGGCCCTCACCCTGCTGACGCGCGAGGCAATGCACGACATCGCCCACTTCCTGCGGCCGGGCCACCTCCAGCAGCTGCGCAACATCCTCGACGACCCGGAGGCGAGCGACAACGACCGTTTCGTGGCGCTCGACCTGCTGAAGAACGCGAACATCTCGGCCGGCGGCGTGCTGCCGATGTGCCAGGACACCGGTACCGCGATCGTCAAGGCCAAGAAGGGCCAGCGAGTCTTCACCGCCTCCGCCGATCGTGTCGGCGGCGACGAGGAGGCGATCGCCCGCGGCGTGTACGAGACCTACCTCACCTCGAACCTCCGGTACAGCCAGATGGCCCCCATCACGATGTACGACGAGAAGAACACCGGAAACAACCTGCCCGCCGAGATCAAGATCTCGGCGATCGACGGTGACGCCTACAAGTTCCTGTTCATGGCCAAGGGCGGCGGCAGCGCCAACAAGAGCTACCTGTTCCAGGAGACCAAGGCGCTGCTGAACGAAAAGACCCTGCTGCCCTGGCTGTTCGAGAAGATGAAGACCCTCGGCACGTCGGCCTGCCCGCCGTACCACCTGGCCGTCGTCATCGGCGGCACATCGGCCGAGATGGCGGTCGAGACCGCCAAGCTCGCCAGCACCCGCTACCTCGACACGCTGCCCACCGAGGGCTCGATCCTCGGCCATGCGTTCCGCGACGTCGAGCTCGAGCAGAAGGTGCTCGCCCTCGCCCAGCAGACCGGCATCGGCGCCCAGTTCGGCGGCAAGTACTTCTGCCACGACGTGCGCGTCATCCGCCTGCCGCGCCACGGCGCGAGCTGCCCGGTCGGCATGGCCGTCAGCTGCAGCGCCGACCGCCAGGCGCTCGGCAAGATCACCCGCGAGGGCATCTTCCTCGAGCAGCTCGAGACCGACCCGGCCCGGTTCATGCCCGACACACACGACGAGCACCTCGACGACGCCCAGGTGGTGCAGATCGACCTCAACCGGCCGATGAGCGAGATCCGCGCCGAACTCAGCAAGTACCCGGTGAAGACTCGGGTGATGCTGACCGGCCCGATGGTGGTCGCCCGCGACATCGCCCACGCCAAGCTGAAGGAGCGCCTCGACGCCGGCCAGGGCCTGCCCCAGTACCTGCTCGACCACTGCGTCTACTACGCCGGCCCGGCCAAGACCCCCGAGGGCATGGCCAGCGGCTCGTTCGGCCCCACCACCGCCGGCCGCATGGACAGCTACGTCGACGAGTTCCAGGCCGCCGGCGGCAGCCTCATCATGCTCGCCAAGGGCAACCGTTCACGCCAGGTGACGGACGCGTGCAAGGCGCACGGGGGCTTCTACCTCGGCTCGATCGGCGGGCCCGCGGCTCGTCTCGCGCAGGACTGCATCACCAAGGTCGAGGTGCTCGAGTACCCCGAGCTCGGCATGGAGGCGGTCTGGAAGATCGAGGTCCAGGACTTCCCGGCGTTCATCGTCGTCGACGACAAGGGCAACGACTTCTTCGACCTCGTGAACAAGCCGTACAACGCCACGCCCGTCACCCTGCGCTGATCGAGGGCGGGGACGGCTCGCCGAGCTAGACGAACCGGGCCCACTCATCGACCGGCATGCGATCCGAGCGGAGCGTGTTGATCACGGCGTCGGGATCGGCATGGCCGATCGAGACCCCGCAGAAGAGCATCTCCTCGTGGGGCGCGCCGACTAACGACCGGATCGCCCCGTGGCGCACCGACCAGTATTCCTGCGCGCACGTCGCCAGGCCGCGTTCGACGGCGAGCAGCATGAGCGTCTGGAGGAACATGCCGAGGTCGGACCACTGCGGCGGCCCCATCCGGCGATCGACGAAGCAGAACACAGCAGCGGGCGCACCGAAGAAGTCGGCGTTGCGAGCGAACTGCGCGAAGCGGCCCGCCTTGTCGTCACGCTCGATGCCGAGGAGCGCATACATCTGCTCGCCCACGGTGAACCGGTTGGTCCGGTACGGCTCGACGAGCTCGCGCGGGTAGATGTCGTACTCGGTCGGCTCGAGCGGTGGCTGTGTGGCCAGGTACTCCCGCATGCGGGCCATCGACGGGCCGTTCACGACGTACGCGCGCCACGGCTGC
>JBEGOE010000351.1:0-3549 GCA_041182165.1 Actinomycetota bacterium | reverse complement strand
GGTGACCTGCGCGACGAGATCGACCCCGTCGGTGCCCGGCTCTGCCGTCGCCGCAGCGCGCAACGCTGCCTCGACGGCGTCACCGAACGCACCGGACAGCGCTCCGCGGTCGCGCAGGAGGCGGGTGAGGCGGCGGGTGTCGATGCCACCGATGCCGGCGATGCCGTAGTGGGCGAGCATCTGGTCGAGCGACGCCTGAGCACGGAAGTTGCTGTGGCGGCGGGCGGGCTCGCGGACGACGATGCCACGGCAGAACGGCCGCCGCGACTCGAAGTCGGTGGCGTTGACCCCGTAGTTCCCGATGTGCGGCGTGGTGAAGGTGATGATCTGTCCGGCGTACGACGGGTCGGTGATCACCTCCTGGTATCCGGAGAGGACGGTGTTGAACACCACCTCGCCCGAGCCGGCGATGCCGCCGGGGACCGCTGCGCCGAGCAGTTCGCCTTCGAAGACGCTGCCGTCGGCGAGCACGAGTGCGCCTGGACGGATCATGACGCCCACCATACCTGCATGATCATGCAGGTACATGCATGATCACTCAGCGGAGCGGGGTGGAACACGAGGTGCGACCCGGGACAGGGCGCAGCACAGGACGATCGATCGATCACGGTGGTTCTCCTGCCGTCTGGGCCTCACGGGACCCGCTTCACGGCGAGCGCCATGGTACACACCGTCACATCATCGACGTGCGCCGGAACAGGCGCCACCACTGGTTCTCGGCCACCAGCGTGAACGCCGCCTCCTCCCGCTGCCAGATCGCGTCCTGGCCGGGCTCGAGGGTGGCCGGCAGCACCACGTACTCCACCCGCTCCGCCGCAGGGAGGCGTGTGCCCCCGAGCGAGTCGTCGGGGCCGTACAACTCCGCGGAGAACGGCGTGGGGAACATGTAGATCTCGGTGCGCCGCGCCAGGTGGGCCGTCACCGCGTACTGGGCCGACACCACGGCGTCGGCCGGGATGTCGGCGATGATCTCGCGGGCATCGACGGCGACCGGGTGGCTGGGCGCCCACGAGTACGGGAGATCACGGCTGAACGGCACGGCGCCCCACGCCCACGCACTCCAGAGCGCCGTGCAGCAGACCACGCCGACCACCAGGGGTCGACGACGCTCGTCGAGCTTCGACACCGCCCATACAGTGCCCATCGCGATCGCCGGCACCGCGATCAGCGAGTAGTGGTACTCGATCTGGTACTGGTACCAGAAGGTGCTGAGCATGTTCGTCGCGATGACGACCAGGCTGATCATTGCCACGCTGGGGGCGATGGCGAACGCCCACGCGAACGGGAACGTCATCTGCCAGAAGTAGAACGGCCGGTTGTCGCTCCAGTAGTGCCGGACGACGGCGACCGGGTCGGTGACCACCGTCTTCAGGAAGCCACCCGGCCCGCCGAACGGCACGCGCCACCCGTTGCGAGTGGGCACGCCGATCAGGTTCTTCATCACCAGGAACATCGCCGCGAGCATGTAGCTGACGCAGAACAGCGCCGTCGCGATGCCGATGCGACGGTCGCGCTTGACGGCCACCCAGACACCCAACGGCACGAGCACGAGCGAGGCGTCCTCCTTCACCAGCAGGGACAGGAGGACGAAGACGGCGTACATCCGCCAGCGCCGCTCGATGGCCGCGTAGATGGCCATCCCGAGCAGCGGGGCGATGAACGAGTCGGGATGGAAGTTCTCGCGGTTCGTCCAGGCGACCGCCGGGTGGAGCAGGTAGCACGCAGCGAGCGCGACTGCGAGCACCTCGTTGCCGAGGAGCTTGCGGCCGAGGAGGAACACGGGCACGGCACCGAGCCCGATCATGAGCGCCTGGCTGAAGAACAGCGCACCGGCGCTGGGGAACAGCCAGTACACGGGCACCAGGAACGCAAGGATGAACGACGTGTGATCACCGATGAGGTTGCGGCCCATCAGCGTCACGAACGGGGCGTCGAAGCGCGACATCAGCCAGACACCCTGGTCGTACAGACCGAAGTCGTAGGCCGAGGTGCCGAGCCCGTGGTGGACGTCGAGGGTGACCCGCGTGAAGTACGACGTGTACCCGGCGACCATCGCGATGAGGACCCACTGCCACACGGTGATGCGGCGCAGGACGTTCATCAGCCGGGGGGGCGGAGCACCGGCACGAGGGCCGAGAGGACCCCGTTCACGAAACGGCCGGAGTCGTCGGTCGAGAAGCGCTTCGCCAGTTCGACCGCCTCGTCGATGACCACGGCGACCGGCACGTCGGGGCGGGCCATGAACTCGTACCCGGCGATGCGCATGACCGTCGCATCGATGAGCGGCATGCGGGCCAGCGTCCAGCCCCTCGCCTGCGCTGCGATCACCTCGTCGAGGCGTTCACGGTGCTCGCCCACGCCGATGACCAGCTCACGGGTGAGCTCGTCGGGACGGAGCACCTGTGCGGCGAGGACCTCGGCCGGGCTGAGGGCCTTGGACTCGGCTTCGTAGAGCAGCAGCATGGCGCGCTCGCGGGCGTCGGTGCGGGCGTCGCCCTCGAGTCCCACCGGCCGCGGCGGCCGCGACCGGTCGGTGGGTTCGTCGGAGGCGGGCATCAGACCCGCGTGATGTAATCGCCGGAGCGGGTGTCGACGCGCACTCGGTCACCGACGTTGATGAACAGCGGCACCTGGACGACCTTGCCGGTCTCGAGCGTGGCGCTCTTCTTCGCACCGCTGACGCGATCACCCTGGATGCCGGGCTCGGTGTCGGCGACGGTGAGCTCGACGGCGGCCGGGATCTCGACGGTGACGATCTCGTCGTTGTAGAACGCGATCTGGGCGACGGCTTGCTCGACGAGGTAGTCGGCGGCGTTGCCGAGGGCGGCCGGAGCGACGTTCATCTGGTCGTAGGTCTCGTTGTCCATGAACACGTAGTCGTCGCCGTCGCGGTAGAGGAACTGCATGTCCTTCTTGTCGAGCAGCGCCTGCTCGACGCGGACGCCGGCGTTGAATGTGCGCTCGAGGATGTTGCCCGTCTTCAGGTTGCGGAGCTTCGACCGCACGAATGCGCTGCCCTTGCCCGGCTTCACGTGCTGGAACTCGACGACCTGGAACAGGCCGATGTCGAGCTCGAGCGTGATCCCGTTCTTCAGGTCGTTGGTGCTGATGGCAGGCATGGTGAATCCTTGGGAGTCCGGGTGAGTGTTCGACAGCCGGTGCTGGTGACCTCGACCAGGTCTTCGACCCGGACGCCGCCGAAGTCATCACGATAGACGCCCGGCTCGACGGTCACCACGTCCCCCGCCTGCAGGACCCAGTGGCCGGTGCTGTTGACGAAGGGGTCCTCGTGGATCAAGAGCCCGACACCGTGCCCGGTTCCGTGGCTGAACCAGGGGCCGAAGCCGGCCTCGGTGATGACACCGCGGCACACCGCGTCGAGCTCGGCAGTGGTGATGCCCGGCCGTGCCGCGGCCACACCGGCGACCTGTGCTGCAAGCACGACGTCGTACACCTCGCGCTGCAGCGGCGTGGTCTCCCCCACCAGGAACGTGCGCGTCATGTCGCTGTGGTACCCGTCGACCAGGGCTCCGACGTCGATGATGACCG
>JBEGOE010000350.1:0-2684 GCA_041182165.1 Actinomycetota bacterium | reverse complement strand
GGCAACGGCAGCATGAGCAGCGAGGCACCACCGTCGACGCACAGCGTCTGACCGGTGATGTACTTGCCGTCGGGCCCGCAGAGGAACAGCGCAGCGTTGGCGATGTCCTCGACCGAGCCCGGGTGGCCGAGCGGCGTCATCTCGTTCAGTGCCGCGATGGCCGCCGGGCGCTCCTTGAAGGTCTTCTCGGTCATCGGCGTCTCGATCAGCGACGGGGCGACGGTGTTGAACCGCACGCCCTTCGGGCCGTACTCGACAGCGGCGATCTTGGTGGCGTACTCGTCGCCGGCCTTGGCCGACGCGTAGGCGGCCAGGCCGCGGGCCGGGTTCTGCGCGGTGAGCGACGACATCGACAAGAACGCGCCGCCCTCGCCGTGCTCGCCCATCGCGTTGCCGAAGTGGCGCATGCAGTACATGGCGCCCGTGATCTGGACGGCGTGCATCGAAGCGAGCCGCTCGGGTGTGAGGTCGGCGATGGGCGTGCTCTGCTCGTGACCAGCGCAGTTCACCGCGATGTGGATGTTGCCGTAGGCCTCGGTGGCAGTGCGCACCAGCGCCTGCACCTGCTCGTCATCAGTGATGTCGCACACCGTGCCCACGGCACCGATCGACGACGCGACGGCGTTCACGACATCGGCTCGCCGCGCCCCGATGACGACGTTGGCGCCCTCCGCGACGAACAACCGCGAGATCGCCTCGCCGAAGCCGCTGTGCCCGCCGACGATGACCGCTGTCTTCCCATCCAGTTTCCCCATGGGGCGAGTGTACGGACGGCCCTTCCCGCGCAGCGACTCGACTGCGCCCACGGTGACTTGTCTTGCGCCCTCCGGTTGGCCAGGCTGTGGTCACCGTGATCGTTCTCCGTCGAACCCTCCTGCTGCGCTCCGCTCCTTCGAGGGTGGGGGGCTGGCTGCCCGTCGTCGTCGCTGCCGTCGGCCTGAGCCTCGCTGCGTGCTCCGGCTCGGGCAGCCCGGCGCGCCCGTCGCTCCTCGACCCACTCACCACGACGGCGGCCGCCGTCAGCACGTCGAGCACCTCATCGACGACGACCTCGTCGACGACGTCCACCACCACGACGACGACGCCACCCACGACCACCATCCCTCTCGTCACGGAAGGCGCCTCGGTCATCGTCGCCAACGCCGCGGGCGTGCCTGGCGCCGCCGCCGCGACGTCGAACGCGCTCGGGGCACTCGGCTTCGTGATGGGCGAGGCGACGAACGCTGCCGCCTGGGACGAGACGCTCGACATCACCAAGATCTACGCTCGCTCCGAGGCCGCCGCCGTCGCCGAATCGCTCGCACGTGTGCTCGGCGGCGTGGCGGTGGAGCGGATGCCCACACCGGCGCCCATCGTCGGTGCGAACGAAGCGCTCGGCGACGCCGGCGTGCTGGTGATGCTGGGCAAGGACCTCGCCGGCCAACCGCTTCCCGGCGCCTGACCGGCCGGACCGTTCTAGAGGGTCGTCGCCGCGGGGAGGCCCGCGAGGTGCGCCGTGTCGCCGTAGCGACGCAGCGACCAACGGTTCGGCCGCTGCAACACCAGCTCGGTGACCGAGGTGTTCAGCGTGTTGATCGTGAACACACCGGTCGGCACCGTCTTCAGCGCCTGCCGGAGGACGGCGTCGATGACACCGCCGTGGCACGCGATCAGGACCGTCTGGCCGGCACGTTCGTCGACGACGCGGCGCACGGCCGACCCGACGCGGTAGTGGAAGGCGGCGAGCGTCTCGCCACCCGGGAAGGTGACGCCGAACGGGTCCTCCTCCCACGCACTGCTGCCGAACTGCTCGACGAAGGCATCCATCGTCATGCCGTCGCAGTCGGGGCCGGGGTCGTGCTCGCCGAAGCCTTCGTCGGTGATGATCTCGGGGCTGCCGAACGCCTCGGCGATGATCTCGGCGGTCTGGTGAGCGCGCGGGAAGTGGCTCGCGATGACGGCATCGAGCTCGAACTCGGCGGACCCCTTCCAGCGGTCACGCAGACGCTCGGCCTGCAGGACGCCCAGGGCCGAGAGGCCGGAACACGTGCGGGGACCCCCGATCACACGAGCGACCGTGCTGTTCGATTCACCGTGGCGGACGTAGATCAGGCGGGTCACAGAACGAGCATCTTACTTTTCGTTCATGGACGGGGTCGGGTCATCGGGGCAGCTTTAGCGTCGAGCATGTGCCCATGGTCGATCGGATCACCGTTCACACCATCGGTCCCGACCCGCGAGGCGCGGCGCTCGTCGCAGGGGCCCGCCTCGTCGGGCTCACGAGCATCGCCGCCATCGACGTTGCCGACGTCTACTTCGTCGAGGGGGACCTGAGTCCCCACGTCTGCGCCGAGCTCGAAGCACTCGTGGTCGACCCGCTGCTGCAGCAGGGCGCCTGGGGCGACCCGATCAGCGACGCGACGGGCGACGCGGTCGAGACGGCGCTGCTGCCGGGCGTCACCGACAGCGTGGCGACTGCCGTGCTCGATGCCGCCGCCGTCCTCGACCTGCCGATCAGGGCAGCGGCCACCGGCCACCGCTACGTCGTCTCCACTACCGATGGCCTGCCGTTGGCGGAGGACGTGCTCCACCGACTGGCCACCCGCCTCCTGTCGAACGCCGTCATCGAGCGGGTCGCCCTGGGCAGCATCGCACCGGCGTTCGCGCATGCGGTCACGCCGGCACCGGTCGAGCTGATCGAGGTG
>JBEGOE010000349.1:0-3070 GCA_041182165.1 Actinomycetota bacterium | reverse complement strand
CGCCGGGGGTGAGCGGCCGCAGACGATCGCCTACGCCGGCAGCGTGCTCGCGATCGTCGCTGTCGCACTCGTCAGCGGTGCCATCGGCACGCACGACCGCCCCACCCCCGTGCCGATCATGGGCTTCGCTGTGCTGGCGGGCGCCGGTTTCGGGCTGCTGTTCGTCGCGCTCGACCAGACCGACCCCGACTCGGGGCTGTGGCCGCTGCTCGCCGCCCGGGTCGCATCGGTGCCGTTCCTGCTCGTGCTCTGCGTGGTGCTGCGCGCCCGGCCGGGCGCGGCCCGCCGAATGCTCGGCCTTGCCGTCGTCGCCGGTGCGCTCGACATGGCGGCGAACGTGCTCTACCTCGAGGCGGTGCGCAAGGGCCTGCTGTCGCTGGTGGCCGTCGTCAGTTCGCTGTACCCGGCGAGCACCGTGGGCCTCGCGTTCGGGGTCGACGGCGAGCGCGTGAATCGCTGGCAGGCGCTGGGCATGGTGATGGCCGGCGTGGCGCTGGTGTGCGTCACCCTCGGCCGCGCCTGAGCTCAGTGACGACGACCGTGGTGAGTTGACGTCGCTGTTCTCTTGTTCCGCGAGCGCTCCAGCACGTCGCTCCAGTGAGCGGTGTCGAGTTCGGCAAGGCCCCGTGCCGTCGAGGCGAGTGCGATCGCGTCGGTCGGTGCGAGGTCGGGTACCCGTACCGAATCGGTGGTGCCGGCCAGCAGCAGTCGGGCGGTGCACACCCCGGCGCGGCGCTGCCACGGCGATTGCGAGATCGTGACGGTCTGGATGCGTTTCACGGGAACGGCGTGGAGGTGCTCGATGAGCACACCGCAGCGCGCCACGAGCACCCCGTCGTGTACGGCATGGCCGAGCCGGCCGTACCACGACCGCCCCCACCCGTTGGCGATCAGCAGCGACACGGTGGCAGCGACCGCGCAGACCCCGAGCACGACAACAAGCTCTGCATCGTTGACCGCCGCAGAGACCAGGGTGGCGGCGACGGAGGGCACGCCGAGCCCGACGAAGCGACGCCGGATCGCCCGGCGGCGGGCGACGAGCGGATGGGCCGTCACGTCGAGCGACAGAGACGGCCGTTCGAGCACGAGGCCGACGAGGTCGTCGATCGTCTGCCGGGGGCCGATGGGCACCGCCACGCCGACCGGGTACTGGGTCGTCGCGCCGCCCGATGCGGTGCGCACAACGAGTGACGCCAGGCGCAACCAGCGACGGGGCATGGTGGCGGAGCGGTGGACGAGTTGCACCCGAGGCAGCGGCAACACCGACGTGCGGGTGTCGAGCAGGCCGCGTCGGGCGATGAGGTCGTTGCCTGAACGGCCGAGCTCGTAGCCGTGGCAGCGGAACACCATCACACCCCCGGCGATGATCGGCCAGAGCACCACGAGACCGACAACGAGGGCCACGATGGCAAGGCGATTCGGCTGAATGCTCGTCTCGCCTCCGAGGCGGAGCAGGTCGGCAGCCTCGAAGGCGACCGACACGATGAGCCCTGGCACCAGCAGCAGCGGTGCGCCCGTCAGGCCGGCCACCACCAACTGCGTGGTGCCGAGCCGTAGCAGGGGCGAGAACGGCGGCGGTGGAATGTCGGCTGCAGCGACTGCCGAGGTGTCGTCGGAGGCCGGATCGGTCGACCCTGCGGCTATCCGTCGTCGGCCACGCTCGAGGGCGTCGCGGAGCCGTTCGGCCTCGGCAACGGGAAGGGCGTCGAGCTCCACCCGTGTCCCCGCAGCGCCGGTGCCCACCAGCTCGATCCGCACCAGGGCCAGGTCGGTGGCCCGATGGCGGAGGTGGCGCACGAGGTCGACCTGCTGCACCCTTGCCGGTGACACCACGCGCACCGTCTTGTTCAACACCCCCGACCACACCAGCAGCTCCTCGCGATCGAGCGTGTACCGGGTGGAGCGGGCACGCAGCGCAGTGGTCACCAGCGCCAGTGCCAGACCGAGCGCGATGAGCGGTCCGGCGATGCGCCAGTTCGCCAGCAGCACGATGGCGACCGGCACGATCGCCTGACGCAGCACCGGCGTCAGCGAGAGGAGCGGCGACCGCGGATGGAGGCGCAGCGCGACGGCCGGGTGTGCGAGCGGTCGGGCATCGTCCATGGTGGTGCGCTCGCTCAGGCGCCGTCGTCGCGGCCGGCGCGCTGCAACAGCATTCGGCGGACGGCCTCGGCATCGTCGACGGCGATCCCGGGCAGAGCACCCAGCGATGTTGCCGATGCCGTCCGCAACGCCAGCGACACCACGCCGAACCGGCGCTGCAGCGGCCCGTGCTCGACCTCGACCTGCTGGATGCGCTGGTAGGGCACGGCGGCGAGGGTGCGCCACCACACGCCGTGGTGCACCTCGAGTGCCTCGTCGCCGAACCGGTACCGCCACGACCTGCAGCGACGGGTCACGAACATCGCCACCAGCGCTGCCGGCGCCATGCCGATCACCAGGCAGGCGATCACCACACCGAACCGCGGCGCGGACGTGTCGTCGGACAGCAGGGTCACAGCGGCCAGCAGGGCGCTGACCAGCAGCCCGATGCAGAGCACGATGCCCCGCCGGATGGTAGCGACGGCAGGGTGGAGTGGCTGCCAGTCGGTGGAGGGGGACGACTCGTCGTCGGGCGAGGTCATGTCGAGGGGGGAGTGGCTGCGTCGACCACAGCCTGCGACTCGCGGGCTGCTGCCGCAAAGATGCCCTTCGCCATCAGGCTCGACTCGGCCTTGCGCCGGGTGAGGTAGATGGTCGCTCGGCCAGCGTGGATGGTCGGGTCGTCCGGGGCGGCCAGTCCGGCGAGGTCGGCGAAGTGGCAGGCGAGGCGCAGGTCGCCGTCGCCAGCGGCCTGTTCGGCGCGGCGCAGCAGCACATCGGCGCCACCGGCCAACTCGGCGACGGCCGTGGCCACCTGGGCGTCGGGCGACGGCTTCAGCCGCGCCGCGGCACCGTCCCACCAGCCACCGAACTGGCGCCAGATGCCGCGCACCACGAACTCGGGCTCGTCGTAGAACGGGCGCAGGTACGGCTTGGCCAGGGTGTCGGCAGGAACCTTCACGGTGTGCACGATGGTGTCGAGGGTGGC
>JBEGOE010000348.1:0-7663 GCA_041182165.1 Actinomycetota bacterium | reverse complement strand
CCCTTGAGGACATTGGTAGCCGTGAGCGCTACGCCCTCGTCGAACACCTGGGTGCCGGCGCTCGCATGGGTGTAGAGCCTCGTGCCGTTCGACCGTTCGACGTACTCGACGTAGTACGGGTCCTGGTGCAGGCCGTTGTTGGCCAGCGTCTGCGCGCCGGACGCCATGTCGAGCGCGCTCATCTCGTTCGCACCGGTGGCGAAGCTGGCGAACGGATCGATCGGGAGGCGCTCCCCCTTGGGCTGGCCGCGGTAGAGGTATGGGTTCGCTGCCATCCGGTACACCGTGTCGACCATGCGGTTCAGACCGACGATCTGCGACAGACGTGCGTAGGCGCAGTTCAGCGACAGCCAGGTCGCCTGATCCATCGGCCCGAGCTGCCCCGACACGCCGCCGGTGATCGCGAACGGGTTCTTCGGGTCACCCGGGTTCGGCAGGATGCAGCCCCTCCGCCCGTCGATCAGGTCGTTCGGCTGGGCACCCGCCTGCAGCGCGGCGGCGAGGATGAACATCTTGACGCTCGACCCGGTCTGCCGGGGCACGAGTGCCATGTTGATCTCGTTCTGACGCGGCACGTACCCGCGACCGCCCACCATGGCTCTGACCGCGCCGGTGCGCGAGTCGAGCGACACGATGGCGGCGTCGATGCCGGCCGCCGTGTTCGGCAGGGTGGTGCGCGACTGCTCGGCCAGGGCCTGCAGATCGGGGTCGAGCGTCGTGTAGATCCGCAGGCCGCCGCGGTAGAGCTGGTTGGCCCGCTGCTGCTCGTCATCGCCGAGGATGTTCGACCGCTTCAGCAGGTACTCGCGCAGCGCCTCGGTGTAGTAGGTCGGCTTGGTGTCGAACTGCGGGATGGCCTTCGGGACCTCGGGGATCGGCCAGGCCGCCACGAGGTTCTCGGCCTCGAGCTCGTTCACCATGCCGACGTCGACCAGGCGTTGGGCCACCTGCTTGAACCTGGCCCGAGCGCGCTCGGGCCGACGGAACGGGTCGTAGCCCGACGGCGACCGGATGAGTCCTGCGAGGAAGGCGCCCTCGACCATGTCGAGCTGCTCGGCGCTCTTGCCGAAGTACACCTCGGCGGCAGCCTGCAGGCCGTAGGCGTTGTTGCCGAAGAAGATCGTGTTCAGGTAGCGCTCGAGGATCTGCTCCTTGGTCATCTCCTTGTCGAGCATGAGCGCATAGTGCACCTGCAACAACTTGTAGCGACCGTCCCGCTCGAGGCCGGCGAGGAACTCGTTCTTCACCACCTGCTGGGTGATCGTCGAGGCGCCCTGGCGGGGTGCGTCGCTCGCGAAGTTCGACAGCGTGGCACGTACCAGGCCACGCACGTTGACACCCTTGTGCAGGAAGAACTCGGCGTCCTCGACCGCCAGGATCGCGTCGACGACGGGCTTCGGCACCTGAGTGAGGCTGATCGGCTGGCTGTTCTCGCGTTCGAAGACGGCGAGCACGCCACCCTTGGCGTCGTACACGTAGGTGCGTTGCGACAAGGACGTGAACGCGGGCAGCGAGACCGGGAGCTCCTCGTGCGCGTTGGCGGTGCGCCACAGCCGGGGCAGCGTGCCGACGCTGACCGCCGTGAGCAGCAACGCGCCCGCGAGGACGACCGCCACCAACCGGAAGAGCCATGCAACGGGACGCATCGTGTCAGCCACGCTAGTAGGGGTCCGCGGCCGGGCCCCGTCACTAGGGTGCCCACATGACCATGCCCATCCGTCCCTTCCGCTTCGGTGTCCAGGCCTCGAAGGCACCCGACCGGGCGTCGTGGGTCGACGTGGCCAAGCGCTGCGAGGACCGCGGCTACTCGGCGCTCACGATGCCCGACCACTTCGACGACCAGCTCGCACCCGTGCCCGCCCTCATGACGGCGGCCGACGCGACCTCCACGCTGCGGGTGGGCGCGCTCGTGTGGGACAACGACTACAAGCATCCGCTCGTGCTGGCCAAGGAACTGGCGACGATGGACCTGCTGTCGGAGGGCCGGCTCGAGATCGGCATCGGCGCCGGCTGGATGATGACCGACTACGAGCAGGCTGGCATGCCGTACGACCGGCCAGGTGTGCGCATCGACCGCTTCGTCGAGGGACTCGCGATCATCAAGGGCCTCATGGGCCCCGACGTGTTCTCGTACACGGGCGAGCACTACACGGTCACCGAGCACAACGGCACGCCGAAGTCGGTGCAGCGCCCGCACCCGCCGATCCTCATCGGCGGTGGCGGCAAGCGGGTGCTCACCATCGCAGCGCGTGAGGCCGACATCATCGGGGTGAACGCCTCGATGCACGCGGGCGTGGTGGGGCCAGAGGCCATCGCCACCATGACCGCCGAGTCGGTCGACGAGAAGGTCGCGATCATCCGCGACGCCGCCGGCACGCGACTCGATGCGATCGAGATGAACGTGCGGGCGTTCATGGTGAACGTCACCGACGACCGCGCTGCAACGATCGAGTTCCTGTCGACAGCATTGGGGGTCGAGGAGCAGATGATCGACACGACGCCGTTCGCTCTGATCGGGTCACCGGCGAAGATCGTCGAGGACCTGCTCGCCCGACGCGAGCGGTGGGGCTTCTCGTACGTCATCGTCGGCGCCGACGACATCGACGCCTTCGCCCCGGTGGTCGCCGAGCTGGCCGGCCGCTGAAACTCTCGCTACGCGGCGAGCACGACGAGGAACTGCCCACCGCCGGACTCGACGGTGGCGCTGAGCCGTAGGCGCGGGCTCAGCCGCGTAACTCGGTCACCCAGCCACGCCGCCACCTCGTCGGCATCGGCGCGGGTGAGACAGCGGCCGACGATCGCACGACCACGCTTGCGCTCGAGGGCCTCGACGGCGGCGAACAGCGGCGCAGGGTCGACCACGAACAGGTGGTCGGGCCACGGCACGACCGGCGCCGTGGCGCCCTTGTTGGTGTTGCAGCCACGGTGCGCCAGACGCTCGTGCACGACGCCGGTCGCCTTGGTGCGTTGCTTCGTGGTGACGCTGTCGACGCTCGGCCCGCGCTGGTCGTTCACCGACATCGACGGATCGACCGGCTCATCGCAGAGCCAGCAGCGCCACTGTTCGCGCTCGCCCACCTCGTCGACGCGGCTCACGATGCGGTGCAGGGGGTCGGCGACGAAGGCATGATGAACGCCGTCCGGCGAATGGGGCCGAGCCACATCGGTGGCGTCATGGTGTCGTCCTTGCGCTCAGGATGCAGCGGCCTGTCGGTCATCGGTTCCCCATCCAGTGATCGAGCCAGTCGTGGTAGTGCTGGATCCGTACTTCGTCGTCACACAGCTTCTGCGCGCCGAAGCCGCGGGAGTGCATGCCGGCTTGCACGTCGCGGATGTAGTGCACGTCCTGGTCGATGGTGATGGTCATCGTCTTGCGCCCGGCGATGATGTCGTCCTGCGTGAACTCGTCGTGTTCGGGGCGCGGCACCGGATCGACATCGGCTTGGTTCCACGGGCGGAACTCCTGCCCGTGACGGCGGGCCACCTCTGGGTCGGGCTGCCGGTGGAACGTGAACTTGTCCCAGTAGCACCAGTCGGGGTCGGTGGGGTGCGGGCGGGCACGCATGATCACCGCGTCGTCTGGCTGGACGGTGATCATCGTGTTGGGAAAGAAGTTGTACTGCTCGATGTCGGTGAGGCGCTCGTCGGTGAGCAAGTCATAGTCCCAGCCGAGCGACGGGCCGGCCTCGCGGCGCAGCTTCTGGACGTCCTTGCGGATGTCGAGCACGCGGCCCACGTAGTCGGTCGGGTCGGCCCCGAACATGCGCAGCTGCCGATCCTGGAAGAAGTTGGGGTCGTCGGGGATCGGCTTGCGGCTGTTGAGCGTGTGGCCGTCGATCACCACACCGGTGTGGCCGTATTCGTAGAGGTGGATCTCGGACGTGGGGCAGTCGAACAGCAACTGATGTTGCGGGTGGATGTGCTCCACGTGGTACAGCTCCTGGAAGTTGTCGAACACGGCCTTCCAGTTGCAGCCGAGCGCAAGCGTTTGGTCGCCGGTGAGCGTCATCTTCTCCATGTGGAACGGCGCCACGACGTCGACGAGCGGTCCGAGGAAGTCGTCGAGCGGCGCGGCGGCTGGATCCATGCACACCCACACCATCCCGAGGGCACTGCCGACCCGGACCGGCTTCAGCGAGTGCTGTGCGCGATCGACACCGCCCGCGAAGCGGTTGTTGTCGGGCACGACGACCAGGCGCCCGTCGGACCTGTAGCTCCAACCGTGATACGGGCACGTGAAGTGCTGGGCACAGCCTTGGCGATCGACCAGGACGCGCGCCCCACGGTGCTGGCACACGTTGAAGTTCGCGACCAGGTCGCCGTCCGGGCCGCATGACACCACGATCGACTCGCGCCCGATGTCGAGCACCACGTACTGGCCGGGCTCGCTCACGTCACGTTCGAGACAGGCGAACTGCCAGACGCGAGGCCACAGTTCGTCGAACTCCTTGGCGAGCCACTGTGGAGAGACATATCGCTCGGCGGTGATCGCCCCCGGTGCGAGGCGAGGAGGACCGTGCACCACCGTGGGGCGGGCTTGCGCGTCGGGCATCGTGGGTTCCTTTCGTGGAGTGATCAGAGCTTGGCGAGTTGTCCGCCGTCGAGAGGGATGTCGTGGCCATTGATCATCGCGGCAGCATCGCTGCACAAGAACACCACCGCAGCGGCGACGTCCTCGGCTGCGACGAACCGGGCGGTCGGGTTGAGTCCTGCGAGGGCGCGGCGCACGGCCTCGTCACCCTCGGCCTCCAATGGCGCGCTGACGGGGGTACGGGTAGGGCCGGGTGACACGGCGTTCACGCGGATCCCCTGGTTGACGTACTCCAACGCAGCCTGTCGGGTGAGGCCGATGACGCCGTGCTTGGCGGCCACGTAGGCGGGGCTTGCACGATCGCTGCCCCGGTGGCCGACCGTGGACGCGTTGTTCACCACGACCCCACCACCACCGACGAGCATCGCCGCGATCTCGGCGCGCATGCAGCGAAAGACGCCCGACAGGTTCACCGCGATCATCTCGTCCCACTCCTCGTCGCCGTAGGCGTGGAAGGAGCGCATCCGGTCGAAGATCCCCGCGCTGTTGAACGCGAGGTCGAGGCGGCCGAACGAGTCGACCACCTCGGCCACGAGCGAGTCCGCAGAGCCGGCCACGCGCAGGTCGGCGGCGCAGAATCGTGCCTGCCCACCGTCGGCGCGCACACGCGCGACCACCGCTTCGCCCCGCGTGCCGTCCCGACCGGCCACCGCCACGGTCGCGCCCGCCGCGGCCAGGGCGAGCGCGGCCGCCTCGCCGATGCCGGACGTGCCCCCGGTGACCAGGGCGACCCGGCCCTCGAGTGGGCGGGATGTCATGACCGCGCCACAGGCAGCCGGTAGCGACCCCACCGCAGCGGTCGGGTCAGGCGTTCGGTCTGACCGTCAGGACGCACCTCGGAGGCGGTCGGGTCGTCGAAGGGGGGCACCAGGGTCGGGTCCGTGTCCGGCCGCGCCGATGTGCTCATCTGACCCCTCCAGCGTCGGCCCCCAGGCCACGACGCGTCGGACCGCAGTCTTGCACGAAAGGTTGTCAGCCACCGCCCGCTTCGGCAGCAGTTCGGGCCTCTCTGGTTCAGGCCGGCACGGCAGCGGTCCGATCTTCGGCGCGATGTGGCGATGTGCAACCGGATCACGGCACAGGTCGGACCTTCGCCGCAGGTAACGCCGCTGAACGTTGTCGCTGCGACATCACACTGGTGGGCGCAGAGGGACTCGAACCCCCGACATCTGCCATGTAAAGGCAGCGCTCTGACCAACTGAGCTATGCGCCCGCGGACGGGACGGCCATGTTAGAGGGTGCGGCGCACCTGCAGCAGGGCCTCGAGCAGTTCGGGGGTCGACGCTGCCACCGGGGTGCGCCGGGCGGCGTGGTCGAAGACGATGAGGTCGCGGCCGTGCGCATCGACGATCGGCACGCCGGCCTCGGCACACACCAGCGACGCCCCGGCGTAGTCCCACACGCCGTGAGCGTCGACGACGCAGTCGACGTAGCCGTCGAGCGTGCCCGCTGCGACGAGGCACAGGTCGAGCGCGGAGGCGCCGAGCATGCGCACCTGCGCCGACCCGATGGGCTTCGACGGGATGCCGTTCAGGCCTACGATCGCGTCGCCCAGGGCCGTGCACCCGGATCCGGCGAGGCGCACACCGTCGTGCCACGCTCCCCCGCCGCGCTCGGCCCAGAACCGTTCACCGCTGGCGAGGTTGACCACCAGGGACGTGAGCGGCCCGTCGTCGTCGATCAGGCAGAGCGAGCAGGCGTACCAGGGCACACCCCGGCTGGCGTTGGTGGAACCATCGACCGGGTCGATGATGACCACGAGCCCCGAGTCGCCGGGCTCGTAGCCGCTCTCCTCGGACAGCACGCCCACGCCCACGCCGGAGCGAGCGAGCACTGCGAGGGCGGCGTCATCGGCCCGCACGTCGAGCGCGTATTGGCCGACCCGGCGGCCGGACGGGCCACGGTCGGTGATCCCCTCGAGCGAGTCGGCAACGGCGTCGGCGACCTCCGTGAGCAGTCCCAGTCGATCGTGCACCATGGGGTCGCACGGTAGTGTCCTTGGCCGGGGACGCCCCTCGTCCCGAACGGAAAGGCAGCAGCGTGGCAGTCATCGACGTCGCGGGTTTCGTCGCAGACCTCAAGAACCATGCGATCGACCACGGCTTCCACGTGCACGACGAGCGGCACTTCGTCGAGACCTACTCGCTGCGCCAACTGTGGGAGGTCGACCTCCACCCGGAGGAGGCCTGCAACGGCCCCATCGACCTGCACCTGTCGCTCGAGGTCGACCCACGGGCCCTGCTCGGCTTCGAGGACGAGGTCGTGAAGATGGACGACCCCGACGACGACCCGCCGATGGGGTTCACATTCCCGCTGCTGTTCACCTGGACGCTGCCGCCGCTCTCCAACGCTCCCGACCTGCTGGTGCTGGCCACCGAGATCGCCGGTGTGGGCGGCCTCGAGCTGCCCGTCGAGGTCTCCGCGATCGACTCGTTCGCCAGCGTCACCGACGCCCCCGAGCGGAGCCTCTCGCTCGTGGCGCGCATCCCGGTCGAGCTCGCCGACGTGTACACCGCGAACGAAGAGGCGTTCTGCGACACGCTCATCCGCTGCCGCGACGTGAGCCTCTTCCTGCTCGACAACTCGACGCGCTGGCTCGACTCCTGAGCCGTATCGTTCTCCGACCTCCACGCCCTACCGAAAGGCCCCAGCCATGCGAGTCAGCGAACTCATCGACATGCTCCGCGACCAGCCCGCCGATGCCGAGGTCGAGCTCGCCGTCATCGCACCGGTCGACGACGACAGCGAGGACATCACCGTCGATCGCTACAGCGTCGAGGGCATGCTGCCCTGGACCGACGACGACAGCGACGAGGTCGTCATCTGGCTCGTCGGTGGCGAGGACGAGGACGTCGAGGCGTTCCTCGACGCCATCGAGGGCGAGGACGACGAGCACAGCCACGACGACTGAGGCGCGCTGACCGGCTGCACGCATCCACCACCGTCGACCTCGGCCGCCGCTGCTGCCACACGTCCGGCTGCGGCCGAAGCGGTCCGCTGACCCGAGCATCTGCCAGCATGCCGCCATGGATCTCCAGCCCACTGCCGCCGGGTTCGACCCTGCGCGCCTAC
>JBEGOE010000347.1:0-3124 GCA_041182165.1 Actinomycetota bacterium | reverse complement strand
GCGACCATGGCGAGGTCGCGGTCGGTGACCCCGAACGCGGCCTGGTAGCGGGTGGCGGCCATCGCGTACAGGCTCGGCAGCGCCATGCCGGATCGGCCTTCGATGTCGGTCGATTCGGGGTGGATGGCGCCGGCGAACTGATCGGTCATCTTCTCGACGCCCAGCGCCAGTGCCAGCTCGAAGCGGCCGAGCTCGACCCCGGTGACGGCCTCGTGCACCGCGGGCGTGCCGCGTGCGCATGCGTTCTCGACCGGGTTGATCGGGATGCCGCCGAAGCCCATGGCATGGAGGGCGCGCTGCGCCACGCCCGGGGCGCCGCACACCGTGCCGAGATAGACGGCGTCGACATCACGTGGCTCGGCTCCGGCGTCGTCGAGAGCCTCCTGGACGGCGCGCCAGATCAGAGCGGACGGGTGGAGCAGCGGCTGCTTCCCGAACAGTGAGGTGCCCACGCCCTTGATCGCCGCCGTGGTCATGACGCCACCGCCACGAGGACGTCGCCGTCGAGGGTCTCGCCGACGATGGTGACGCGGGTACCCGGTGGCACCCGCTCGGTCCCCGTGTCGGGGCCGGCATCGGCGACGTGGGCGAGGACCCGCGGCCCGTCGTCGAGATCGACGTAGGCGAGCCCGTACGGAGGGGTGCGGCCGGGTACCGGCACCCGCACGACGGTCGACGACCACACCGTGCCCGACGGCCCGAACACCGCCTCGAGCGGCTCGCCGCCGCACTCCGGGCAACGGGGCGGCGCCCATAGCAGCGGGTGCGCGCACGACGCACAACGACGGCCGATGATGCCGCGAGAAGCGTCCGCCCCGACAACTGCTGGGCGTGGATCGGGTGTGGTGCTCAAGACTTCCTCTTCCGTTCGACCACCAGTAACCTACCATTCGGTCGGCTACGAGAGTTGGGGGATGATGCGTCTCGAAGGTGCGTCCGCAGTGGTCAGTGGTGGCGCCTCCGGGCTCGGAGCAGCAACGGTGCTGGCGCTCGCTGCGCGAGGCATGTCGGTTGTCGCCCTCGACCGTGACGGGTGGGTGGGCACGCCCCCCGACGGCGCGGTGCTCTGCCGTGGCGACGTGACCGACCCGGACTCGGTGGCATCGGCCATGGAGACCGCCCGCTCGCTCGGACCGCTGCGTGTGGTCGTCAGCTGCGCCGGCGTGGGCAGTGCCCAGCGTGTCGCCTCCCGGTCGAGCACCGGCGTCGTCCGCGCCGGGGATCCGGCCGCCTTCCGCCGGGTCGTCGAGATCAACCTCATCGGCACGTTCAACATGCTGAGCCTCGGCGCCGCGGCGATCGCTGAATCCGCCAACGATGCCGATGCCGACACCGACCCCAACCCCGATGCCGTCGATTCGATCGGCGCGATCGTGAACACGGCGTCCATCGCAGCGTTCGAGGGCCAGGTCGGGCAGGCTGCCTACGCTGCGTCGAAAGCAGCCGTTGTCTCGCTGACCTTCACCGCGGCACGCGATCTCGCGCCGCTTCGCATCCGGGTGAACGGCATCGCTCCGGGGCTGATGGAGACACCGCTGATCTCGACGATCCGCGACGACGTGAAGCAGGGCCTGGTCGACACGGTCGTGCACCCGCGTCGGGCGGGCCGGCCGGACGAGTTCGCTGCGCTCGCACTGCACCTCATCGAGAACGAATACATCAACGGAGAGACCGTGCGACTCGATGCGGCGTCTAGGCTTCCGTACGTGCCTCCGGTGGGTCGATCATGAACGAGCGCGCCGGCGCCAGGCCACACACCGCCCTCGATGGCCTGTCGATGCGGCTCGACACCGTCGAGATCAGGGGCCTCACCGTCACCACCGTGGTCGGCGTCCTCCCTCACGAGCGTGAGATCGCCCAGCCGCTGCGTATCGACCTCGACCTGCACGTCGATCTGCGTGACGCCGGCCAGAGCGACGAACTCAATGACACCGCCAACTACGGCGATGTCGCCGAGCGTGTGGCCCACGAGGTCCGCTCGTCGAAGGACCTCCTGCTCGAGCGGGTGGCCGAGCGGGTCGCCGAGCTGGTGCTCACCATCGACCGCGTCGAGGCGGTCGACGTCACGATCACCAAGCTGCGACCCCCGATCCCCGAGCAGCTCGACACCACGGCGGTGCGGATCCACCGCTCTGTCACCGACGAGATCCGCCAGGACCGCACGCGGCAGGCGATCCTCGCCCTCGGCTCGAACCTCGGTGATCGTGAGGCGTACCTCCGGCTCGCGGTCGCTTCCCTGCCCGGCCTGGTGGCAGCATCGTCGGTGTACGAGACGGACCCGGTGGGCGGCCCCGGCGGACAGGGCCCTTTCCTGAACATGGTGGTGGTGCTCGAGACCGTGCTCGACCCGTACGCCCTGCTGCGACGTTGCCGCCAGATCGAAGCGCTCGCCTCGCGTCAGCGCACGGTGTACTGGGGTCCGCGCACCCTCGACATCGATGTGCTGTTCTACGACGACATCCGCATCGAGGACGAGCTGCTCACCATCCCCCATCCCCGGCTGCACCAGCGACGGTTCGTCCTGGCCCCGTTGCAGGACGTCGCACCGGAGCGCTGCCCGGCGGGCTGGGACGACACCCTGCCGCCGGAAGGCGTCCACTGCCGTGGTCCGCTCCTGCCCTCCAGCGATCGATGACCGCCGACCTCGCGGCAAGCGTGCGGACGTTCGCGCCCGACGCCTTCACGGCTGACGAGCTCGTCGCGGCGAAGGCCGGCCGGCGCATCAGCCTGATCTTCCCCTGCCGTGACGAGGCGGCGACGATCGGCCCGTTGGTCACCACGGCGCGACGCCACCTGGTCGAGGACTCCGGCCTGGTCGACGAGGTGGTCGTGCTCGACGACGGATCGTCCGACGGCACGGGTGCCGTCGCCGGTGATGCGGGGGCGCGGGTGGTCCCGATCGAGACGATCCACGCCGTCCACGGCCCCGGTCGCGGCAAGGGCAACGCGCTCTGGGCCTCGCTCCTGGCATCGGACAGCGACATCGTCGTGTGGTGCGACGGTGACGTCACCTCGTTCTCCCGACACTGGGTCGAGCGCCTGGTGGGACCCCTCCTCGCCGACCCGAGCGTCACGCTCGTGAAGGCCAGGTACGAGCGGCCGACCCCTCTCGGTGGTGGGGGTC
>JBEGOE010000346.1:0-2719 GCA_041182165.1 Actinomycetota bacterium | reverse complement strand
GCAGGAGAGCGCTCGAGCGATCTGATCGAGCTCGTCCACGCTCCACCGCTCGTCGAGCGAGGCGACGAGGAGCATGGCCCGCGACGCGGCGGCGCCGCGGCGCAGGCGCTCGGCCTCGACGACGCGGGCGACACCGGTGGCGATCTGTGCAGCTGCCAGGCCGAGGAACCCTGCCTTGACGAGCGCAGTGGGCAGACCGGGGGCGTGCACGGTGCCCGTGCCCACTCCGCCGACATCGATCGAATGCGAACCGGGCAGCCGAGCCAGGACGGCAGCGTCGGCGGCGATCGTCGGCGGGTGCCCCACGGTGGCCGACACGGCCGGCAGGCCCACGGCGTCGAACCGGACAACGCAGCGCTCGAGCGGCGCATGTTGGGTGAGCGTGTCGGCGACGGCCTGCACATAGCCGGGAAGGTCGAGCTCGGCGCCGAGGAGGTTCGAGAGCTCGAGGAGGACCGACGTCGTGACGAAGCCGACGAGGAACTCACCGTTCTCACCGTTGCGCAGTTGCTCGACGGCGTCCTGCTGCATCTTGTTGAGGGTGTGGACGACGCTCATCGCCCGGACCGCAGTGCACTCGTGACCGATTCGATCTCGGCCTCGACCTCGTCCAACAGCACCGCTTGCCTCATCGTCCCGAGTTCGGCAAGATCCATGGCCTCGATCATGGAGATCGAGCGCTCCGGGCCCGAGGCACCCAGTTCTTCGGCCAGCGCGTGCCCCACCACGACGGCCCGGGTGAGCGGCGGGGTCAGTGACGACGCCGTCGCATGGTGCGTGCGAACGGCAGTGACGATCCGGTCGGGGAGGTTCCAACGGCGGAGGAGGTCGGCGCCCTGGTCGCTGTGCTCGACGGCGGTGGCGATGCGGCTGGTCGACTCGCCGGGGCCGGCGTTCGACGCAGCGAGGAGCCATCCGATGTCGTGGAGGATGCCTGCGGTGAACGCCTCGTCGCCCGACTCACCGAGGTGCCGTGCCACGACGGCGGCACCGCATGCGACCGTCACCGAGTGCAACCAGTACCAGTCCGGGTACTCGCGAGGGCTGGTGTCGAACAGGAGGTCGGCGACGCGGCTGGCGGCGAGCGAGCTGACGAGGCTGCTGCCGAGCATGACCGTGGCCTGGCGGATGCCACCGACGCGGCCGGAGTAGCCGAGGTGCGCGGAGTTGGCTGCGCGGAGAACAGCGGCGGACAGCGCCGGGTCGGCCATGGCGACCCGCAGCACGTCAAGGTCCTGATCGCCGCCACGCAGCATCGAGAGGATCACACCGGCGGACGTGGGGTGCACCATGAGCCGGCTCTGTTCGAGAATCGGCGTCATGTTCCTGACTGTCCGGCCTGACCGGTGATCATGCCAGTAGCAGACCAGAAGTTGATCCGGGCCTGAACCACAAGAGCCCCCAGCCCGGCCACGAAAGCCGGGCCGGCGGGCCCTCGGGATGCGTCGTGGGCGATACAGGGCTCGAACCTGTGACCTCTACGGTGTGAACGTAGCGCTCTAGCCGACTGAGCTAATCGCCCGCTTGCGGGACCTGCAGACTACCAGCGCCGTCCAGCAACTCGCACGCCCGGCGGAACATGGACGGCACCGACAGGGCGACCCGGTCCCATTCCGGGTCGACACGCCGGCCGGTGCGGTGGAGCATCACGTTGAGGCCGCTGATGACGCCGAACCGGTAGCCCGACAGCGCCCGGTAGAAGGCGACGTCGTCGAGCGAGACCGGCCGGCCGACGGCCGCCGAGTACCAGCCGACGATGTCACCGAGCGGCGGAACGTCGACCAGGCCGGCCGGGTCGGCCCAGCTGGTGTCGTCGTTCATGAACAGGATCCACCCGAGGTCGAGGAGCTGCGCCCCGATGCCGCTGATCTCCCAGTCGAGGAGAGCCACGACGTCGCCGGTGTCCGAGAACAGCACGTTGCCGGTCTGGAAGTCCCCGTGGAAGATGCCGATGACCGGATCGGTGGGCGCGTGTGCGAGCAGGAGCTCGCGGGTCCGCTCCCCCATCTCGGTCCATGCCGGTTCGGCCGCCTTGGCGAGGATCGGGGCCCAGAACTCGATCTCGGTCACGAGGTCCTTGGGCGCCTCCCAGTCGGGCAGCACCGCGTGGTGGTCGACACGATGGACCGTGGCCAGCGCCTCGACGGCGGCGCGCAACACGTCGGCGCAGCGGAGGTGCGCAACCGAGGGCAACGGCTCTCGCACCACGTAGGTCTCGCCGGGCAGCAGACGGGTCATGAAGTACGGCACCTCGAACCATCGCTCGTCGGCGTCCCACCACACCACGGGAGGGACCGCCACACCGGCGCCGTCGAGTGCACGCAACAACGGCACCTGGCGCAGCACATCGGTGTTACCGGCGCGGCGAACACCCTTGGGCGGCATGCGGGTGACGAGGCGGTCGATCGGACCGGTGGCATCGGCGACGGTGAAGCCGAACGAGAGGCCGGCATGCCCGGGCATGGGGCGGAGGTCGGTGATGACGGTGCCCTCGTGGTAGTGCTCGGCGGCCCACCGTTCGAGCTGCGCGTGCAGGACCGCTGTGTCCATCAGCCCTCGATCACCACGCAGGCGATGCCCATGCCCTGACGGTCGCGGTAGGGCTGCGTGTCGGCCGGGCACTGCTGGTCGAACGGCACGAGTGAGCGCACGACGGCATCGTAGGGCCCGGTGCAGGACACCTCGGCGGCATCGACCCCGACCACGACGCAGTCACCCG
>JBEGOE010000345.1:0-4331 GCA_041182165.1 Actinomycetota bacterium | reverse complement strand
GGCCGCCCTGCGCGCCGCCACGCGCAAGTTCCGCGTTCGCTTCGAGGGGGTCGAGTCACTGGCACGCGAACGCGGTATCGACCTCCTCGCCGCAGACCTCCCGACGCTCGACGCGTTGTGGGACGAGGTGAAGGCGCAGCACTACCCTTCCGGGTCATGAGCGAGATCGTCAGCATCGTCGGCCGTGAGATCCTCGATTCGCGTGGCAACCCCACCGTCGAGGTCGAGGTCCTGCTCGACAGCGGCGCCCGGGGTCGTGCGGCGGTACCGTCCGGCGCCTCCACCGGCGAGCACGAGGCGGTCGAGCTGCGCGACGGTGGCGAGCGGTACCTCGGCAAGGGAGTCCAGACCGCCGTCAACTTCGTGAACTCCGAGATCGACGAGGCCCTCGAGGGTGTCGACGCACTCGAACAGCGCCTGATCGACCGGGCGCTCGGCGAGCTCGACGGCACGCCCAACAAGGCTCGTCTCGGCGCCAACGCCATCCTCGGCACGAGCATGGCCGTGGCCAAGGCCGCCGCCGCCGAGCTCGAGCTGCCGCTCTACCGATACATCGGCGGCCCCAACGCCCATGTCCTGCCCGTGCCGATGATGAACGTCGTCAACGGCGGCGTCCACGCCGACAACTCGATCGACATGCAGGAGTTCATGATCATGCCCGTCGGCGCTCCGAGCTTCCGCGAGGCACTGCGCTGGGGCACCGAGACGTACCACACGTTGAAGGGGGTGCTCCACGACCGGTCGCTCGGCACCGCCGTCGGCGACGAGGGCGGCTTCGCCCCGAACCTGGCGAGCAACGAGGAGGCCATCCAGATCCTCATCCGCGCCATCGAGCAGGCCGGCTACACGCCCGGCGACGACATCGCGATCGCGATGGACCCGGCCATGAGCGAGTTGTACCGGGACGGCCGCTACCACCTGGCCGGCGAGGGCAAGGTGCTCGGCCCGGACGAGATGGTCGAGTACTGGGTGCGCCTCGTCGACTCCTACCCGATCGTCAGCATCGAAGACGGCATGGCCGAGGACGACTGGGAGGGCTGGGCCGCCATGTCGAGCGCGCTCCGCAACCGCATCCAGCTCGTGGGCGACGACCTGTTCGTCACCAACGTCGAACGTCTCCGCATGGGCATCGACCGCACCATCGCGAACAGCGTGCTCGTGAAGGTGAACCAGATCGGCAGCCTCACCGAGACCCTCGACACCGTCGAGCTCGCCACCGCCAACTCGTACACCAGCGTCATGAGCCACCGCAGCGGCGAGACCGAGGACGCGACCATCGCCGATCTCGCCGTCGCGACCAACTGCGGCCAGATCAAGACCGGTGCGCCGGCCCGCAGTGATCGCGTCGCCAAGTACAACCAGCTCCTGCGCATCGAAGAGCAGCTGGGCGAGGGCGCCGCGTTCCGCGGTCGCCGCGCCCTCGCTCCGCGCTGAGCGTGCCACCCCCGGCGCGCCTGCACCTGCGAGACTGCACCACGTGAGCACCAGCCATCGCACGAGTTCCATCGCGCGCCCACGCTCATCACGCCGCCCGTCCACCCCGCGCATGCGCGCCGACGCGACGTCCGGGCACCCCAGCGGCGGTGGCGACAACACGCTCCTCGGCGACTTGACGCGACCCATCCGCGCCGACCGCCAACTCGTCACGCGCCGCGGGAACCGCAGTGTGCTCGTCCTGCTGGGCGGCGGTGTGCTCCTGGCCCTGCTCGCTGCGATGTTCGTGCTGCCGGTGCAGGCCTGGCTCCGCCAGCGCGACGAGATCTCGGTCAAGGAACAGCAGCTGTCCGTCCTCGACGGCGCGAACGCACAGCTCACCGACGAGATCGAGCACTTGCAGACCACCGAGGGAGCCAAGGAGGCCGCTCGTGACGAGCTCGGTGTCGTCGGCCTCGGCGAACGGCGCACCTCGCTGCTGCCCGCCGACCTCACCGGCGTCGCGCTCCCGGGTGGCTGGCCGTACGACGCGATCACCCAGGTCGTCGCCGTCCGCGCCGCAGCGACGGCGCCACCCCCCGAGGCCGCGCCGAGCACCCCAGCGGCGCCCTGATCATCGAGAACGTCGACATCGTCCGGCAGCTCGGGCGGGCACGCGGCGTCCGGCGGCGCTACTGTCGGGCCCGTTCGGGACGTCATCCGATGACCAGGGGGTAAGAAGTGGCCGGCAGCATTCTCGGGAACCGCGTTCTTCGCAAGGAAGACCCGAAGTTCCTCACCACGGGTGGCAAGTACGTCGACGACCTGCTCGACGAGCCGTTGCTCCAGGGCGCGGCGCACGTCACGTACGTGCGCTCGAGCTTGGCGCACGGCGTCATCACGGGCATCGACACGTCCGCGGCACTCGAGATGCCCGGCGTCATCGCCATCTTCACCGCTGCCGACCTCGAGCTGCAGCCCGTGCCGTCGCCGTTCAACCCGATGGTGGCCCGCGGCCTCATGGCCCTCGACAAGGTGCGCTACGTCGGCGAGCCGATCGCAGTGGTCGTCACCGAGCTCGCCAACCAGGGTGAGGACGCCGCCGAACAGGTCATCGTCGACTACGACGCCCTGCCCGCCCTCATCGACATCGAAGAGGCGATGACGAGCACGACGCTCATCTACGAAGGCGCCGGCAGCAACGTCGTGTTCGACACCACCGTGCTCGGCATGCCCGAGAACACGGGCGAGGCGTTCTTCGAGGGCTGCGAGGTCGTCGTGACGGGCCGTTTCGTCAACCAGCGCGTGGCCCCCTGCCCGCTCGAGGTTCGTGGCTCAGCGGTCGCCTGGGTCGACGGTCGCCTGCACCAGTGGCTCAGCACCCAGGCCGCGCAGGGCGCCAAGACCACCATCGTCGCCACCAACGGCGTCGAGCCCGACGACGTGCTCGTCATCACGCCCGACGTCGGCGGCGGCTTCGGCGCCAAGATCTCGTGCTACGCCGAGGAGTCGCTGCTCGGCGTCATCGCCAAGAGGGTCGGCCGCCCGCTGCGTTGGCGCGAGACCCGCAGCGAGTCGATGATGTCGCTCGGCCACGGCCGCGCCCAGATCCAGTACGTCACCATCGGTGGCACCCGCGACGGCAAGGTCACGCACTACCAGCTCCACGCCCTCCAGGACTCCGGCTCGTTCGCCGAGATGGGCACCATCCTCGCCCCGTTCATGACGCGGCCGATGGCCAGTGCCGTGTACGACATCCCGAACATCGAGTGCCGCACCACCAGCGTCGTCACCAACACGGCGCTCGTCACCGCCTACCGCGGCGCCGGCCGCCCCGAGGCCACCGCAGCCGCCGAGCGGGCGATGGACCTGTTCGCCGCCGAGATCGGCATGGACCCGGCCGAGCTCCGCCGCAAGAACCTGATCAAGGCGTTCAGCGAGCCGCACACCACCGCTGTGGGCCAGACCTATGACGTCGGCAACTACGAGGGCGCCCTCGACAAGGCGCTCGACGTGGCCGGTTACGCCGACCTCCGCGCCGAGCAGGCACGCCGCCGTGCGAGCGGCGACGTCAAGCAGCTCGGCATCGGCGTCAGCGTGTACGTCGAGATCACCGGCGGCGTCGGCAGTGGCGAGCACGCCAAGATCGAGGTCCTCGACGACGGCCGCGCCGTCGTCTACACGGGCACCTCGCCGCACGGCCAGGGCCACGTCACCGCATGGAGCATGCTCGCCCACGAGCAGACCGGCATCCCGATGGATCAGATCGACGTCGTGTGGGGCAACACCGACCTCGTCCCGCTGGGCGAGGGCCCGTTGGGCTCGCGGTCGCTGCAGCAGGGCGGCAACGCCGTGTTCCTCGCCGCCGCCGACCTCGTCGACACCGCCCGCAAGGTGGCAGCGAAGATGCTCGAGGCCGACGAGGCCGATGTGGTGCTCGACAAGGACTCGGCGAGCTTCCACGTGTCGGGTGCTCCCGCCATCGCGAAGAGCTGGGCCGAGCTGGCGATCGCCGCCAAGACCGACCCCGAGCTGCCGGAGGGCCTGGCCCACGCCGCGTACTACGCGGTCAGCGGCGCCACCTTCCCCTTTGGCGCACACGTCGCCGTGGTCGAGGTCGACACCGAGACCGGCCGGGTCAAGCACCTCCGCCACGTCGCCTGCGACGATGCCGGCCGCGTGCTGAACCCGATGCTGCTCGAGGGCCAGATCCACGGTGGCGTCGCCCAGGGCAGCGCCCAGGCGCTGTGGGAGGAGGTGCGGTACGACTCCGACGGGAACCCGATCACGTCGAACCTCGCCGACTACGCGTTCATCTCGGCAGCCGAACTGCCGAGCGTCGAGGTCGTCCACATGGAGACCCCGACGTTCATCAACGCACTCGGCGCCAAGGGCATCGGCGAGAGCGGCACGATCGG
>JBEGOE010000344.1:0-2953 GCA_041182165.1 Actinomycetota bacterium | reverse complement strand
GCGCAGCGCACGGCCACCCACAGCGAGACGAACGGCTCACGCTCGCCCACATCGGGCAACTGGTCAGGCCGCAGGTCGCCGACCGACACGAGCGGGCCCTCGAGCACGCGGATGACGTCGGCCACTGTGATCTGGTCGGCGGGGCGAGCGAGCAGCCAACCACCGTCGCCGCCTCGCTGGCTGCGCAGCAGCCCGCCGTTGCGCAGCAACCGCAGGATGTCGTCGAGGAAGCCGGGGGGCAGGCCCTCACGGGCAGCCAGGGTTGCGCTGCTGGTGGGCCTGACCGGTGCCTCCATGGCCACCTCGGCAAGCGAGGTCATCACACGGACCCCGTAGTCGACCTTGTGAGTGATGCGCACAGTGGGACCGTAGCAAGCTGCCGCGGATCAGCCGCCGAGGATCGAGTCCCAGCTGCCCTGAATGAGCATGAAGTCGTAGACGGCGTGCAGGACGATGCACGGCACGAGCGTGCCGCTGACGCGGCGCAGTGCGTAGAAGCCCGAGCCGATGACGGCGGTCGCCACCGTCTGCCGCAGGGCGTCGCCGACCTCGGCGCCGATGATGATGTTCGGCGTGTGGAACAGCCCGAACAGCACCGAGGCGAACACCGCTGCCTGCCATTCGCGACCGAAGACGCGGCGGCCGCCGACCTGCAGCACGCCGCGGAACGTGAGTTCCTCGGTCGTGCCGACGAGCAGCATCGTGACCGCGCACCCGACCAGGTAGGCCGCGCCGGCATCGCTCGAGAACCCATCGGAGGCCAGGGTGCTGACGCCGACGACGGCGATCAGGAGCGGGGGCAACCACAGCCACCGGCGCGTGCTGCGTGCGGGGTCGCGGAGGACCGGGCGCCACCAGCCAAGCCGGGAGATGACGACCACCTGCAGCACGAGGACGACGAGCAACGGCACGATGAACTGGCGCACCCAAGGCGTACCGAGCGTGCCGAGGTCGACGTAGTCGACCCCGTCGTCGCCAGGCAGCAGCTTGACGAGGCCGATCCACACGGTCACGTGCACCACGAACCAACCCAGCAGCATCACGACGGTCGGGCTCGTGCCCTGGTCGACGGCGAGCGGGTTTCGCGACGGCGTGGTCGGATCGGCAGTCTGCACGGAATACGACCGTAGCCGAGCCCGTTTCCGGATCACCGACTTCGACGACGCCCACGAGCCGCTCACCCCGTGCCGATCGACGTCACCGCTGTGGGTTGGTCGAGCATGAGCATGAGCAACGAACGCACCGGCGTTGGTCAACCGCCGATGGCAATGGTTGCGGTGGTGTACACGACGGTGACCCCCATGAGGGCGGCCCCGCGCCACCGCGGCACTTGCCCGGATCGGGCCGGCACCACGAGCGCGAGAGCCCCGACGGTCGCCACCACGGCGAGCACCACCTCGGATGCGGAGGTCTGCACCGGCCGGATCAGCGCAACCACCCCGACGATCCAGAGGGTGTTGAACACGTTGCTGCCCAGCACGGTACCGACCCCGATCTCGCTGTGCCCCCGCCGCCTGGAGATGATCGCCGTGGCCAACTCGGGCGACGAGGTGCCGACCGCCACGAACGTGGCACCGACGACGAACGGGTCGAGTCCCAACTCGGTCCCGATTCCCTTCGCCGCAACCACGATCAAGCGTCCGGCGACGACGAGCATGACCAGCCCGAGTCCGAGCTCGATCACGGTACGGATGCCGGCGCGCTCACCGATCACCTGCGGCGCGATCGACCGCTCGTGCAGTGCCTCGCGACCGAGAACGAACAGCCATCCGCCGAACACGGCGAGCAGCACCCAGGCCTCACCGCGACCGAGCTCTCCGTCGGCCAGTGCGACGAGCGTCATCATCGGCGCGACCGCTGCAACGGTGATCTCACGACGCAACTCACGTCGAGTCGCGCTCACCGGTCCGAGCAGCAGGACAGCACCGAGGACGAGGGAGATGTTCACGACGTTGCTGCCGAGAGCGTCGCCGAGGGCGAGCTCGGGCCGGCCCGAGGTCGCTGCATGGATGCCCACCGAGAGCTCCGGCGTCGACGTGGCGAACGCGGCCACCGTTGCGCCGACCAGGCCCGCGGGCACACGCAGCCACGATGCGAGGCCCACCGCGCCACGCACGAAGAGATTGCCGCCGAGAGCGGCGCACGCGATGCCAAGAACCAGCAGGAGAGCTGCTGTCATGCGGGCCGACGCCCTGGTTCGCGTTCCGGACCCGTCACCGATTCGTTGCCGGACGTACCGATTCTCGCCGCGAGCACCAACCCCGACGACCGGAATCGATCCACCATGGCTGTCACCTCGACTCCCCGGATCAGTAACGAACCGCCTGTCGGGAGACTACCGAACCTTGGTTCGAGGCATGCTGCAGAGCCTCCCGGCACGGACCGAGTCCGGCCGGGGTCAGGTGCGGCGCGAAGCGAAGCCGTCGATGCCCAGCTCGGCACGCAGAGCTGCCGACGCCTCGATCTGCGCCGGCCGCAGCCGCGCACCGGTTCCGTCGGCGAGCCGGGTCATCATCTCGAAGTTCGCGATCACGGCCGACGCGTCGACGAGCCAGTCAGGTCCGAGCTGGTCGGCCACGTCGTGCCGGAGCTGGTCGGCGCGCCGAGGATCGGGACCGACCACCGCGTCCACGAACGACTCGAGCAGCACCACCCGCTCCGCTGCGTCGAGCGCGGGCCTCGTGCCTTCCGGAGTTCCATCGACGCTCGCACGGAGCATCATCTCGTGGGAGGTCGTTCAAAAGAAGCACTCACGGGCGCGTGAGAGCCGTGCGGCGACGGCCTCCATCTCGGGGCGCGAGAGCGTGCCCCGGTTCCAGTCGAGTCGGTCCATCTCGAACATCGGGATGTACTGCGCCGCTGCCAACCGCTCGAGATTCTCGAACTCCGCCGGCACGGCGCTCAGCCCTTGGACCACGGATGCCGAGAGGTCGGCGGGGGCGGCGACGAGCAC
>JBEGOE010000343.1:0-5561 GCA_041182165.1 Actinomycetota bacterium | reverse complement strand
ACCCGGGGCCTACGCGATCGAGGTCGACCCGCCGACCGGCTACGCGCCGGCCCCGGAGGCATCGGTCGACGCCCGCAGCGGCCAGACCGGGGTGTACACCGTGGCGTCGGGTCAGCGACTCGCGATGCCGATCGGCCTGGTCCGGCTGACCGGATCGGCGCTGCTGGTGGGGGCGAACGGAGCGGCAATCGGACCCGGTGCGCTCGACCCGGCCCCTTCCGGCGTCGAGCCGGGAGCGCCGACGGCCGACGGCCGCTCGATGCCGGCCGGAGTGCCGGCGACTCCTGCCGAAGCCCTGCGGCTGGCGGTGTTCGCGATGGCCGCGGTGGTCATCCTCGCGCTGTTGATGGCGATGAGGCCGGTAACATCGTCACTTGTGCCTGTGGCCGGATTCGGCGTGGCGCGCCTCCGCAACGAGCGGACCCAGTCGACGACGTAGAGGAAAGAGATCACCCAGATGGCCAAGCGCGAATTCCCCCTCGAGCGCACTCGGAACATCGGCATCATGGCGCACATCGATGCCGGTAAGACCACCACCACCGAGCGCATCCTCTACTACACCGGCAAGAGCTACAAGATCGGCGAGGTCCACGACGGCGCCGCGACCATGGACCACATGGCGCAGGAGCAGGAGCGTGGCATCACCATCACGTCCGCCGCCACGACGTGCATCTGGAACAACCACCGGATCAACATCATCGACACCCCCGGGCACGTCGACTTCACCCTCGAGGTCGAGCGCTCGCTGCGCGTCCTCGACGGCGCGGTCACGGTGTTCGACTCGGTGGCCGGCGTCGAGCCGCAGACCGAGACGGTGTGGCGTCAGGCCAACAAGTACAAGGTCCCGCGCATGTGCTTCGTCAACAAGATGGACCGCATCGGCGCCGACTTCTACCGCACCGTCGAGATGGTGAAGACCCGCCTCCAGGCCACGCCGGCCGTGCTGCACCTCCCGGTCGGCGCCGGTGGCCCCGAGAGCAACAAGCCCTTCGCTGGTCTGATCGACCTGGTGAAGATGAAGGCGCTCATCTGGCGCGACGAGGAGCTCGGCGCGAAGTGGGACGAGGTCGACATCCCGGCCGACATGGCCGAGCAGGCCGCCGAGTACCGCGAGGCGCTGCTCGAGACGATCGCCACCAGCGACGACGAGCTCATGGAGAAGTACCTCGGTGGCGAGGAGCTCACCGAGGCCGAGATCAAGCGGGCGATCCGTCAGGGCACCCTGGCGTTCGACTTCGTGCCGATCCTGTGCGGCTCGGCGTTCAAGAACAAGGGCGTCCAGCCGATGCTCGACGCGGTCATCGACTTCCTGCCGAGCCCGCTCGACATCCCGCCGACCGAGGGTGTGAAGCCGAACCACGAGGACGAGGTCCTGGTTCGCAAGGCATCCGAGGCCGAGCCGTTCGCGGCGCTGGCGTTCAAGATCGTGGCCGATCCGTTCGGCAAGCTCACCTACTTCCGGGTGTACTCGGGCCAGATCAACAAGGGTGACGAGGTCTACAACTCCACCAAGGAGCGCAAGGAGCGCCTCGGCCGCATCCTGCTGATGCACGCCAACCAGCGCGAAGACCTCGACGTCGCCATGGCCGGTGACATCGTCGCCGGTCTCGGCTTCAAGGACACCACCACCGGCGACACGCTCTGCGACCGCACCAACCCGATCATCCTCGAGCGGATGATCTTCCCCGAGCCGGTCATCCACGTGGCCATCGAGCCGAAGACCAAGGACGACTCCGACAAGCTCGGCAAGGCGCTCAAGTCGCTGTCCGACGAGGACCCGACGTTCCGGGTGCGCACCGACGAGGAGACCGGCCAGACCGTCATCTCCGGCATGGGCGAGCTCCACCTCGAGATCCTGGTCGACCGCATGCAGCGCGAGTTCAACGTCGATGCGACGGTGGGCAAGCCGCAGGTGGCCTACCGTGAGACGATCACCAAGACCGTCGAGTCGGTCGAGTACCGCCACATCAAGCAGTCGGGCGGCTCCGGCCAGTTCGCCGTCGTGAAGATCACCCTCGAGCCGAACCCCGGCAAGGGCTACGAGTTCGTCGACAAGATCAGCGGTGGCCGCATCCCGCGTGAGTACATCAACCCGACCAACCAGGGCATGCAGCAGGCGCTCGACTCGGGTGTCCTCGCCGGCTACCCGACGGTCGACGTGAAGGCGAGCCTGGTCGACGGCCAGTACCACGACGTCGACTCGTCCGAGATGGCGTTCAAGATCGCCGGCCAGATGGCGTTCAAGAAGGCCGCCGAGATGGCTCGTCCGGTCCTGCTCGAGCCGATCATGTCGGTCGAGGTCGTCACCCCCGAGGACTACATGGGCGATGTCATGGGCGACCTCAGCAGCCGTCGCGGCCGCATCGAGGGCATGGAGGCCCAGGGCAACGCCCAGGTGATCCGCGCCTCGATCCCGCTGTCGGAGATGTTCGGGTACTCCACCGACCTGCGCTCGCGCACCCAGGGTCGGGCCACGTACACGATGCAGTTCAACATGTACATGGAAGTCCCGCCGAACATCGCGACCGACATCATCAAGCGCGTTCGCGGCGAGTGAACCGCTGACACCACCGCCAGGACCGGCTCTGCCGGAGGCGGTGAACCACGAGAGCGAGCAGGGCCCGGGTGCGATGCACCCGGGCCCTTCGCATTCCCGGGCCGTCGTGGCAGGCCGGGTCAGGCCCATTGGTGGCGGGGTGGTCCGGTGGTCATGAGGGTGGTGCCGTTGCGGGTGACGGTGAGGGATCGGTCGGGCTGCATCTGGATGTCCCAGTGTTCGGTGTGGTTGCGGTCGTGGTGGTGTTTGCAGAGTGGGAGGAGGTTGTGGAGGTCGGTGGGCCCGTGGTGTTCCCAGTGGTGGATGTGGTGCGGTTCGGTGATGCTGATGTGGCGTCGGCAGCCGGGGATGGCGCAGGTGCGGTACATCGCACGGAGTGCGCGGCGTTGGTTGCGGTCGGCGTGCCGGCAGTCGCGTCCCCGGTCGAGGGGGACGGGGCGGGTGAGGCTGTCGGCGAGCTCATCGATGGTTGCGACGGGGGTGCCTTCTCTGATGGCGACACCGTGGGTGTCGATGATGATCGGGATGAACCGTGCCCGGCCGCCGATGCCGCCGATGCCGCGGATGGTGTCGATCGGGATGTCGATGCCGGGCCCGCAATCGACCCGCGAGTGGGCGTGGCGGCCGTGGAGGTAGGTGTCGTGGTCGATGACGATGATGATCTCCGGCTTGCCCACACCTGCGCCGCCGCCACAGATGAGGTCAGCGACGGCGTGAGCGCGGAGCCAGTCCTGGGCTTGGAGTGGGTCGTCGGGGCAGTCGGTGGGTCGTTCCTGCCGGAACCGTGCCTCCAACTGGTCAGCGATGCGTTGCTGGAGGATCATGAACGTTTCCGGGTCGAACCGGCCCGACAGGCAACCCATGCCGGTGTTCTTGTCGGTCCACATCCGCAGTGACGTGTCGCGCTTCTGGCGCGCCAACCGGTCACGGCCGTCGTCGGCTTCGATGTCACGCACGACGGCGCGCAGCCGGTCACGGAACGCCTCGACCGTCAACTGGCGTGCGACTGCCTCGGCCGCGAGCTCGTCCTGCATCGCCACGAGCACCGGCCGCAACGCGGCAGGCAACCCAGCGACCGCGGCGGTGAACGCGTCGAGGTGCTCGCCGGACAGCCGGCCGTGGTCGATCTCGTCCTTGATCGCGGGTGCCTGCTTCGACGCCTGCGCGCGGCGGCGTGCTGTGCCGGCCACCTGGATGGAGCGGTTCGTCGCCTTCGCGTGCTCCGCATCGGGGTCGGGCCCGCCGGGTTGGTCGGCGAGCTCGGCGAGACGGACGGTGAGGTCGATCTCGCGTGCCTGCATCCAGCGTTGCAGCGCCGCGACGTCGGCCAGGCGTGCGGTCACCGTGGCGAGATCCGCCGTTGCGGCACACGTCGAGATCACACGTGTGAACCGCCCGGACGGCGTCAGGTCATCGGTCATGTCACACCCCCGTGCACGATCAGGAACTCGACATCGAGGACCCGGCGAACGGGTCGAGTCGTCCCGGGGGAAGTCAGGACATCGAGTACTCTAGACGAACGTACGTTCGACCGTCAACCTCTGAGCGAAGAAATCTCAGGAAACCCCGGATCGGCCCGACCGGGCCGAGGTGAGCGTCATCACTCCTCGGCGTCGGTGTTGAGGTCGTCCGGCAGTTCGCCGTACGCCCGCACCGCATCGCGCACCGCGGCGGCCCCCTGATGGCCCCGCCCGACGCGGGGTAGGAGCCACCGAGCGGCAACGGCAATACTGGCGTCATGACCGGCGCCACCCGACCACGCGCGCCGGGTCGGTACGAGGCACCGGTGCAGCCTGTCCGCAAGCTCGGTCGCCCGCCACGCGTGAAGGCGCACGACACGCGCCGCCGCCTGCTCGACATCGCTCGCGGGGTCTACGCCGAGCGGGGCTACGAGGCGGCGACCAACAAGGAGATCGCCGACCTCGCGCACATGACGACGGCTGCGCTCTACTACCACTTCCCGTCGAAGCACGACCTGTACCTGGCCGTCCACGAGGACGCTCGCGAGCAGGTGTACGCCCGGTTCGAGGCGGTCGTGCGGCCGGAGGACTCGTTCGCCGAGCAGTTGCTCGCCGTGCTCAACGTGACGCACGAGTTGAATGGCGAGGACCCGACGCTGGCGCAGTTCCTGGCGGCGGCTCGTACGGACATGAAGCGGCGACCCGAGCTGAGCGGCGCGCTCGAGCACCGCTCGCGGTTCCGCACCGACTTCTTCGACCGGATCATCGACACCGGCGTCCGCACGGGCGAGATCGCCCCCGGGAACCGCGAGCTGGTGAGCGTGTTCATCACCGCGATGGTGACCGGCATGACCGACGCGCTCAGCGACGACCAGGCGCTGCACCTGCAGGCGATCGAAGCGGTCAAGGCCATCATCGCCGGCGGCCCGGCGGCCCGCCTGCTTGCGCGTCGCGGCCGGGCCGGCTGAACTGGGCCGGCTGAACTGGGCCGGCCGGGTCAGATCTTCGTCCAGCCCCCGTCGACCAGCAGGATCTGGCCGGTGATGTACGACGACGCAGCCGACGCGAGGAACAGCACGGCGTTGGCGATGTCGTCGGGCGTGCCGGGGCGGCCGAGGGGCACGTTCGCCGAGCGCTGACGCATGAGCGGGCCCATCAGGCCGGTGTTCGACGAGTCGACCGGCCAGAGCGGCGGCAGCTCGCCCGAGCGGATCTTCTCGAGCGTGGGCACCGGCACGACGCCCGGCGCCACCGCGTTCACGCGGATGCCGTACGGGGCGAGGTCGACGGCGAGCGACGACGTGACCTGGTTCACGGCCGCCTTTGCCGAGTCGTACCCCGTGCCGAGGCAGGGGAGGAACCCGTCGACGGACGAGATGTTCACGATGGTGCCCGGCAGCCCGGCCGCCACCATCGACGCAGCGGCAGGCTTGCTGCAGTTGAAGACACCGACGAGGTTGATGTCGATCGACCGGTGCCACGACTCGTAGCTCTGGTCGAGGATGCTGCCGGCCTCGTGGTAGGTGCCGGCGTTGTTGACGAGG
>JBEGOE010000342.1:0-7223 GCA_041182165.1 Actinomycetota bacterium | reverse complement strand
CTGCCGCACCGGTCGTGACGGCCGGCGAGCGTGACCGCAAGGTCAAGCTCAGCAAGATCCGCAAGCTCACCGGCGCGCACATGATCATGAGCAAGTCGGTCAGCCCCCACGCGTTCAGCGTGGTCGAGGTCGACTACGCCAACGTCGACGCCACCCGCAACGCCGTGAAGGGCACCTGGAAAGCCGCGGAAGGCTTCAGCCTCACCTACCTGCCGTTCATCACCCGGGCGATCGTCGATGCCCTGGTCGAGTTCCCCCACCTCAACGCGAGCGTGGCCGACAACGAGCTCGTGGTGCACGAGTTCATCGACATCGGCATCGCCGTCGACCTCGACTACGAGGGCCTGCTCGTGCCGGTCGTCCGGTCGGCCGAGTCGAAGCGCCTCCGCGCGATCGCGAAGGAGATCAACGACCTCGCCAACCGCGCCCGCAACCGCAAGCTCAGCCCCGACGAGATCTCCGGTGGCACGTTCACCATCTCGAACAACGGCTCGGCCGGCAGCGTGCTCACCGCGGCGATCATCAACCAGCCGCAGGTCGCGATCATCTCGACCGATGCGATCGTGCGCAAGCCGGTCGTCGCCACGATGCCGAACGGCGACGAGGCGATCGTCATCCATCCCGTCGGCAACCTCGCGATGAGCTGGGACCATCGGGCGTTCGACGGCGCCTACGCCGCCGGGTTCCTGGTGAAGGTCAAGCAGATCCTCGAGACGCGCGACTGGACGAGTGAGCTCTGACCCGCAGCTGAGCGAGCGGGCGCACCCACTGCGGGTGCGCTGGCTCGGCACCGTGCCCTACCGCGAGGCGCTCGCCGTGCAGCAGGGCCTCTTCCGGCACGGCCGCGAGCAGCACCTGCTGCTGCTCGAGCACCCGCACGTCTTCACGTACGGCCCCCGCACCGACCTCGCCACCAACCTGCTCTGCGACCCCGCGGCCGTGGGCGCCGAGCTGGTGCCGGTGAAGCGGGGCGGCGACGTCACCTACCACGGGCCCGGACAACTCGTCGGCTATCCGATCGTCAGCGTCGCCAACTCGCTCGGCGCGTCCGGTCACGTCATGTCGGTGCAGCGCGTGCTTGTCGCCACGTTGCGCGAGCTCGGCCTCGCCGCCGTCGGGTGCCTGCCCGAGTACCCCGGCGTGTGGGTCGATCCGGCAGGCCCGAACCCGCGCAAGATCGCTGCCATCGGCGTCCGGCTGTCGCGTGGGCGCACGATGCACGGCTTCGCGCTCAACGTCGCCACCGACCTCACCTACATGCGCCGGCACATCGTCCCGTGTGGCATCGCCGACCGGCCGGTCACCTCGCTCGCCGAGGAGGGCATCGACGTGCCGATGAGCCGGGTGGTCGATGTGCTCGAACGGCATGCGGCGGCCGAGTGGGGGAGCGGCGCCGCCGAGCGCCAGGACGTCGCCTGGCGGCACCGCCCCGACGACCTCTCCGCGTTCTCGCGCGGCGACGGTCCCGGTGCCGTCGTGCGCACCGCCGCCGACCACGGTGCACCGGGCGCTCGCATGACCGGTCGGCTTCAGCAGGCCGGCGTCACCGACGGCCTCGGCATCGCCACGCGCAAGCCCGAGTGGCTGCGCCCCAAGGTGGTCCACGGTCCCGAGGTGCTGAGCCTGAAGGCGACGGTGCGCGACCTCGGTCTCGTCACGGTCTGCGAGGAGGCGGGCTGCCCCAACCTCAGCGACTGCTGGTCCGACGGCACGGCGACGTTCATGGTGCTCGGCGAGCGGTGCACCCGTGCGTGTGGCTTCTGCCTGGTCGATACGCGCAAGCCCATGCTGCCGCAGGCCGACGAGCCGGCTCGTGTGGCGGAGGCGATCGAACGTATGGGGGTCGCCCACGCCGTCCTCACGATGGTGGCCCGCGACGACCTCGACGACGGTGGCATGGCCCATGTCGCCGAGTGCGTTCGCGCCATCCGCGAGCGCTGCCCCGGCACGCGCATCGAGACGCTGATCTCCGACGTGAAGGGCGACGCCGACTCGCTCCAACTCCTCATCGACGTTCGGCCCGACGTCATGAACCACAACATCGAGACCGTGGCCCGTCTGCAGCGGGCGGTCCGCCCCTCGGCCGGTTACGCCCGCAGCCTCACGCTGCTGGCCCGCTCGAAGGAGGCCGGACTCATCACCAAGTCCGGCATCATCGTCGGCATGGGCGAGACGTCCGACGAGGTCGACGGCTGTCTGGCCGACCTGGCCTCGATCGGTGTCGACATCGTCACGATCGGCCAGTACCTGCGCCCGACGATGCACCACCTGCCGGTCGCGAGATGGGTCGAGCCGCACGAGTTCGAGCGGTGGAAGCGCTGGGGTGAATCAGTGGGGGTCGGCCACGTCGAGGCCAGCCCGCTCACCCGGTCCAGCTATCACGCCCGCCAGGCCGCCGACCAGGTCGATGCGCCGGTGGCCGTCACGCTCACGTCGCGCTAGGAACCGCGCCGGCCGATGGCCTGAGCGATCTGTCAGGATCGAATCAACTGCTCAAGTACGAATGCTCGGTGCCGATGACCTTCGCATGCGGGCACCACACCCCAGTGACGAACTCCACCGACTTGCCGCGCTCGCCGAGTTGCGCATCGCCGAATCGGGTCGCGACGACACGCTCGACGAGATCGTCGAACTCGCCGCCAAGGTCTGCGGCGCAGCGATGGCAGCGGTGTCGCTCGTCGGCTTCGATCGGCAGTGGTTCCGCTCGCAACACGGCTTCTCGACGCCCGAGACCGAGCGCGACCGGTCGCTGTGTGCCCACGCCATCCTGAGCGACGTGCTGTTCGTCGTCGAGGACGGCACGATCGACGATCGGGTGTCGGACAGCGTTCTCGTGACGGGTGACCCCCACGTGCGGTTCTACGCGGCGGCTCCGTTGGTGAGCGCCGAGGGCCATGCCGTCGGCACGCTCTGCGTGCTCGACACGGCGCCGGGCCGCATCGAGCCGTGGCAGGGTCGCATGCTCGAGGTGCTGGCCCGTCAGGCGATGGCGCACCTCCGCCTCGACCGCCTGGTCGGTGACGGCAACGAGACCACCGAGGACCTCCAGGACGCGCAGCGGAACCTCGACTTCATCGCCACCCACGATTCGCTCACGAGCCTGCTGAACCGCCAGGCGATCACGGACCTGATCGACGGCCTCGCGACGTCGAACGCCGCCGGCACGTCGTCGTCGGCAATCCTCCACATCGACCTCGACGACTTCCGCCACATCAACGAGACCTACGGCCATGTGGCCGGCGATCGCGTGCTCGTCACCATCGCCGACCGCATCCACCTCGGCGCTCGCGGCGACGACGCCGTCGGCCGCCTCGCCAGCGACGAGTTCGTCGTCCTCGTCCCGAATGCGATGTCGATGGGACCCGAGACGTTGGCCCGCCGCCTGCGCGAGGCCATCGCGACGCCGGTCGAGTTCGACGACATGGAGATCATGGTGACCGCCAGCATCGGCGTGGCGCGGTGGTCGCCCGACATGCTGTCGGCCGGTGACCTGATGCGCGCCAGCAGCGCTGCGATGCACGATGCGAAGAGCGAGGGCGGCAACCGCGTCCGTGGCTTCGAGACCCACGCGACCGACACCGTCCGCCGTCGCAGCGACGTCAACGCGTTCGTGCGTCGCATCGTGACCTCGGGTGCCCTTCGGCTCGAGTTCCAGCCCGTGTGGTCGTTGTCGAGCGGTGCGCTCGTCGCCCACGAGGCATTGCTCCGCTGGAACAGCGACGACCGCTTCGACCTCACACCCGGCGCCTTCGTGTCCGCTGCCGAGGAGCTCGACCTGGTGGGCCAGATCACCGAGTTCACCATCGGCGAGGCGTGCCGCGTGGCTGCCCTGCACCGGGCCGCCGGCGATCCGGCGGCTGCGGTCACCGTCAACCTGTCGGCGATGCAGCTCGAGCGCGACGAGGTGATCCTCACGGTCGCCAGAGCGCTGAACGAGTCGGGCCTCGATCCGTCCGCCCTCGTCCTCGAGCTCACGGAGTCGGCCAAGCTCGCGACGTCCGGCCCCGGCCGCGCGACCCTGCGCGAGCTGCACAACATGGGCATCCGCATCGCGCTCGACGACTTCGGTACCGGCTTCGCCTCCCTCGACCTCGTGCGCACCCTGTCGTTCGACTTCATGAAGATCCACGGTTCGTTCGTCGCCGCGCAGAGCGACATCGATCGCGAGGTGCTCCGCTCACTCATCCAGCTCGGGCACTCGCTCGGGATGATGGTGATCGCCGAGGGCATCGAGGAGCCGGCGGTGCTCGAACAACTCGGCACGCTCGGCTGCGATCTCGCCCAGGGTTACCTCCTCGGCCGCCCGTGCCCGCTCGAGCTCACCGAGCCGAACGGGTTCCACCCGCTGATCACCGCCCTCCACCAGCACTGAGCCGTCCCCGCTGCCCGCACGGCAGAATGGGACACATGAGCGCCGCTGCCACTGCCACCGCCACCTACGCCGACCGGATCGGGCGGGCGCGTGCCGCCATGGCCGCCACCGGCGTCGACGTGCTGCTCGTGTCGGTGGGCAGTGACCTGCCCTACCTCGTCGGGTACGACGCGATGCCGCTCGAGCGGCTCACGATGCTGGTGGTGCCCCGCGACGGCGACGCGACGCTCGTGATCCCCCGGCTCGAGGCGCCCCGAGTGGTCGAGCAGCCGGGCGTGTTCTCGTTGCGGCCGTGGAACGAGACCGACGACCCGATCGCCATCGTCGCCGAGCTGGCCGGCCGGCCCGCGGTGGCTGCCGTGGGCGACACGATGTGGGCGCGCTTCCTGGTCGAGCTGCTCGGCCACTGGCCCACCGAGCGCACGCGCTACGTCCGTTCGACGCAGGTGATGAACGTGCTGCGCATGCGCAAGGATGCCGCCGAGATCGCAGCGCTGCAGGCTGCTGGCGCAGCGGCCGACCGTGTGGCAGCACAGCTCCATGCGGGGGCGATCGAGCTCGTCGGCCGTACCGAGGCGCAGGTGTCGGCCGACATCTCGGCTCGGCTCATCGCCGAGGGCCACGACGTCGTCAACTTCGCGATCGTCGCCGCAGGCGAGAACGCTGCATCACCCCACCACCACGCCGGTGACCGGGTCATCCGCGAGGGCGAGATCGTGCTCACCGACTTCGGCGGCACGATGGCGGGCTACTGCAGCGACATCACCCGCTGCGTGTTCACCGGCAAGCCGAGCGCCGACGTCGCCGAGGCCTATGCCGTGCTGCACGAGGCGCAGGCCGCGGGTGTGCGCGCCGGTGTGGTCGGTGCGGCCTGCCAGGACGTCGACCGTGCCGCCCGGAAGGTCATCGCCGACGCCGGGTACGGCGAGTGGTTCATCCACCGCACCGGCCACGGCATCGGCATGGAGGCCCACGAGGACCCCTACATGGTCGAGGGGAACGACCTGCCGATCGAGGCTGGTCATGCGTTCAGCGTCGAGCCCGGCATCTACGTGGCGGGCAAGTGGGGCATGCGGCTCGAGGACATCGTCGTCGCCACGCCCGACGGCCCCCTGTCGATGAACCACGCGAATCGCGATCTCGTCGCGCTCTGACGGGCGACGACCGCTCGGGAGTGTGCAAGGCTTGCGCACATGACCGTGATCGATGAGACCACCAGGGACAACGCGAAGCTTCCGTTCCACATGCGGGGCAACTATGCACCCGTCATGAACGAGGTCGAGGCGTTCGACCTGCCCGTGCAGGGTGCGCTCCCGGCCGAGCTGAACGGCCGGTACGTGCGCAACGGCGCCAACCCCAAGAACGGTCCGACGATGCACTGGTTCGCCGGTGACGGCATGCTCCACGGCATCCGCCTGCGCGAGGGCCGCGCCGAGTGGTACCGCAACCGGTGGGTGAAGACCCGGGCGCTCGAGGGCGTCGACCGGCTCGACATGACCACCGGGAAGATGGACCTCACGGTCGGGCTCGCGAACACGCACATCGTGCGTCATGCCGGCCACATCTTCGCCGTCGAGGAGGGCAGCCTCCCGAACGAGATCTCCCCCGAGCTCGACACGCTCGGCCCGTACGACTTCGGTGGCCGGCTGAAGACGCCGTTCACCGCACACCCGCACACCTGCGCCGAGACCGGCGAGATGCACTTCTTCGGCTACGAACTGGTCGAGGCGCCCTTCGTCACCTACCACGTGGCCGATGCGCACGGGAACCTCGTCCACAGCCAGCCGATCGACGTGCCGGGCCCCACCATGGTGCACGACTTCGCGATCAGCCGGAACCACGCGATCTTCCTCGACATGCCGGTGGTCTTCGACCTCGAGCTCGCGATGCAGGGCGGCATGCCGTTCGAGTGGCGCGAGAGCTACGGCGCCCGCATCGGTCTGCTGCACCGCGACCGCGCCCGCCAGGGCGAGCAGCCCCGCTGGTTCGACGTCGACCTCTGCTACGTCTTCCACATCATGAACGCATGGGAGAGCGAGGACGGCACCAAGGTGCACCTCGACGCCGGCCGCCACGCATCGATGTGGAAGAACGGCGCCGACTCGTTCGAGCCGTGCTACCTCCACCGCTGGACGTTCGACCTCGTCACCGGCGCGGTCACCGAGACCCAGCTCGACGACGTCGGCCACGGTTTCCCGCGCATCGACGACCGTCGCACCGGCCTCGTCAACCGCTATGGCTACGTGCTCGCGCCGCGGCCGGGTGCCGCCGAGACGATGGATGCGCCGAGCAACATCGGCAAGTACGACCACGTCACCGGCGAGCGGACCCTGCACGACTTCGGGCCCACGGTGTCGACCGGCGAGCCGGTGTTCGTGCCGCGCGACGGCGCCACCGCCGAGGACGACGGCTACATCGTGACGTTCCTGTTCGACAAGGCCGACCAGTCGTCGAGCTTCGTGGTGCTCGACGCCGCCGACATGTCGGCCGAGCCGATCGCCACCGTGCCGCTGCCCCAGCGCGTGCCCAACGGCTTCCACGGCAGCTGGTTCGCCGACGAGTGACCACCACCCGGTGGGGTCAGGTGGACAGGAGTGACGGATCGCCCTGGGCGACGTAGCTCGTCATGCTGACGGTGACGTCGCCACCCACGAACGACGACAGCACACCGTCGAGCAATGAGCAGTACTGCTTCGTGCCGCCCGACACCGGCACGTCGACGCAGGTGGCCGGGTAGCCGAGCACGTCGACGATGGTCGTCGACGTGTCGCCGGTGTTCCGGCTGGCGTCGAGGCGCAGCCGCTTGGCCACGTCGCCGAACGCGAAGTCGGGGGTGATGCCGGTGTCGGAG
>JBEGOE010000341.1:0-4236 GCA_041182165.1 Actinomycetota bacterium | reverse complement strand
AGCCCGACCCCGCCGCCGGCACCGAGCACCAACACCGACTGGCCGGCGACGGCACGGGCCCGGTGGTGCAGCGCGAACCAGGCCGTCGCATAGCTCTGGGTGAACGTCGCCGCCTGGGTGTCGGTGAGCGAGTCAGGCGTGCGCACGACGCGACGCGCATCGACCATCACCTCGCTCGCGAAGCCGCCCAGCCCCACGTTCGCGAATGCCCGATCTCCCACCGACCATCCGGTCACACCCTCGGCGACCTCGACGACCCGGCCGGCGATCTCGTTCCCGGGCACGAACGGTAGCGGGGGCTTGATCTGGTAAAGGCCCTGCACGAAGAGCCCGTCGACGAAGTTGACGCCGGCAGCCGTCACCTCGATCCGGAGGCACCCGGGGAACATCGGCGGCGACGGGCGCTCGTCGATCGCCAGACCGGACAGGGGACCGAAACTCGTGCACAGAACAACCCGCATGCGGCCCGACCGTACCGCCATGAAGACTGTGCTGCGATGCTGGTGGTGTGCCGAGCCTCGAAACGATCGTCCTGCGTGGCACCGTCGTGCGACTCGAACCGCTCGGCCACGAACACGCCGACGCGCTCGTGCGCGCCGCCGACGCCGACCGGTCGAGCTTCGGGTACACCAACGTGCCCGCCGACGATGCGGCGATGCACTCGTACATCGACACGCTGCTGGCCGACGCCGCCGCGGGCACGGCGGTCCCCTTCGTCCAGCGCCGACTCGCCGACGGCACCGTGGTCGGGTGCACCCGATTCATGGACATCCAGTGGTGGGCCGGGCACGACACCCCCGTCGAGGTAGAGATCGGTGGCACCTGGCTGGCCGCTCACGCGCAGCGGACGTCGATCAACACCGAGGCCAAGCTGCTGATGCTGCGCCATGCCTTCGAGGTGTGGCGCACGCACCGAGTGGCGATCTGCACCGACGAACGCAACGAGCAGAGCCGACGGGCGATCGAACGGATCGGCGGCCGGTTCGAGGGTGTGCTGCGCAACCACCGGCCAGCAGCCGGCCACCGCACCGAGGTCGGCTCGCCGCGCAACACCGCCTGCTACTCGATGCTGCCCACCGAATGGCCTGCGGTGCGCGATGCGCTCGAGGCCGAACTGCCGGCCGGCTGACGCTGCACCACTGCCCAGGGCCCGACGAACCCGTCACGACTCCCATCGCGGCGCTACGGTCACGACCGGATGAGAGCAGTCGTGATCCTGGCGAACCCAAACCCCGGCAGTTTCAGCCATGCGATCACCGCCCGCGTCGAGCGCGGCCTCATGGCCGCCGGGTACGAAGTCGTCGTCCACGACCTGTGCGCGGAGGGCTTCCGCGCCGAGCTGTCTCCCGACGAACACCTCGCCTATGAGACCGACCGCCCGGTGCTCGACCCGCTGGTGCAGGCGCACATCGACGACGTCCTGAGCGCACAGGCCCTCGTGTTCGTCTACCCGACGTGGTGGAGCTCGATGCCCGCCGTGCTGAAGGGGTGGCTCGAACGGGTCATGGTGCCGGGTGTCGGCTTCGTCCTCGACGACCGTCGCCGGGTGCGGCCCGGCCTCGGCCACGTGCGCCGGCTCGTCGGCGTCAGCACCTACGGCTCGCCGTGGCCGTACGTGAAGGCGATCAACGACAACGGCCGCCGCACCATCTGCAGGGCGCTGCGGATGAGCACCGGATGGCGCACCCGCACATCGTGGCTCGCGCTCTACGGCATGGACACGCTGTCCGATGCCGAGCGGTTGACGTTCCTCGACCGCGTCGAGGCGAAGGCCCGGGCGCTGTGAGGACCTACGTGGTGTTCTGCCACCCGCGACGCGACTCGCTCTGCGGCGCCGCGTACGACCGTGTCCTGGCAGGGCTCGCGTCCGCCGGGCACGAGGTCCGCTCGTGCGATCTCTACGCCGACGGCTTCGAGCCGGTCCTCTCGCTCGCCGACCGCGAGGCCCACCTCGTCGACCACCGCGTCGACCCGACCCGTCGGCCCGAGATCGACCGCTACGTCACCGACCTCACCTGGTGCGAGGCGCTCGTGCTCGTGTACCCGACGTGGTGGGCCGGCCAGCCGGCGATGTTGAAGGGCTGGTTCGACCGGGTGCTCGTGCAGGGCGTGGCATGGGAGCTGCCGCCGGGCGCCAATCGGCTGAGTCCACTGCTCCGCAACGTGCGGCGCATCGTGGCGGTCACGACGCACGGTTCACCGAAGCGCACCAACGCCCTCGAGGGCGAGACCGGCAAGCGCATCGTCACCCGTTCCATCAGGCTGCTGTGCAACGTGCGCTGCCGAACCACGTGGCTTGCCTGCTACGGCGTCGACCGCCTCTCGGCCGAGGGCCGCACTGCGTTCCTCGACCGGGTCGAGCGCAAGCTCTCCCGGCTGTAGCGCTGTCGCCGCACGGCGACCAGCCGATGTCGCTGGGCCGGTGTCGCTAGCCGAGGGTGCCGGCGAATGCGCCCTCGGGATTGCCGTTCGACACCACGCCGCCCGCAGGCTCGATCGTCACGACCAGTTGCGACACGGGCGCACCGGCACTGAACAGCTCGATCTCGGGGTTGTGGCCGAGCACTCCGAGGGAGATCACCTGATCACCGATGACTCCCCAGAGCTGGTACGTCTGGTCGGTCGGCAGCTCGGGCAGGGTCGCACCGAGCAGGAAGCCGTGGCCGTCCTGGTCGATGATCGCCTCGCCGCCCACTACGCCATCGGCACGGACGAGATCGGCCGTGATCGAGTCGCGATCGGCGCGGGCCTCTGCGACCGCAACGGCAAGCGGCGACTCCTCGGGTCCCTCGTTCGCCACTGAGTTCACGACGAGCACGGCGACCACCGCTGCCGCAGCAGAGGCGACCACCCACGAACCCAGGTTCTGCCACCGGCGACGAGCGGGCCGGTCATGACGAGCGCGGTCGAGCGACAGCACCGATGCGAGCTCGCCGCGGGGCTGGGGCGGCGCCTCGTCGAGGTTGCTGGCGATGCGGTCCCACAGGCCGTCCGGCGCCGTCATGGTGCTCCACGCCAGGATGGTGGCGACTTCACGGTGCTCTTCGACCTCACGACGGGCCCGGGGGTCGACGGCGAGGTACTGCTCGATGGCGAGACGCTCGTCGACGTCGACCGCATCGAGCGCGTACGCACCCAGCAGTTCATCGAGTTCGAACTCATCAGCGCTCATACATCACCCACGTTCACGCCGGCGGCGACCAACTCGGTTCGCAGGCGCTTGAGGCCCGATCTGATCCGGCTCTTCACAGTGCCCTCCGGTTCGCCCAGTTCGGCAGCGACCTCACGGTACGTCCGACCTCCGAAATATGCCAGTTCTACGGAGATTCGCTCGGTGGGGTGCAGTCGCTGCATGGCCGAGCGGACGTGCTCGGCGAGCGCCATGTCCCACACGGCCCGATCGAGGTCGTAGTCGCCCACGGCCAGCTCTCGGGCGTCGCGCTCTTCTCGACGGCGGCGGGACGTGTCGGACCGGAGGATGTCGACGGATCGGCTGTGGGCCTGTGCCAACAGGAAGCTGCGGAGCGTGCCGCGGGCCGGATCGAAGCGGTCGGGCTGGTTCCAGAGCCGGAGGAAGACCTCCTGAACGACCTCTTCGGCCTTCGCCTGATCGCTGAGGATGCGCTTCGAGAGTCCGAAGACGGCACCGGCGTGGCGCCGGTAGACCTCGCCGAGCGCCTCCTGTTGGAATCGCGCCAACGACAGCACCAGGGCACTGTCGGAGGCAACGGTCAGGTCATCTCGCACACGACTGATACGGAGTCCTGCGTCACCCGGATGACGAGAATTCCGGAACATCGTCAGCGCACCCGCTCGAACCGGGTGATGGCCTCGACGTGGTGGGTCTGCGGGAACAGGTCGAGCACCGTCGTGACTGTGTGGCGATAGCCGGCCTGCGCCAGCAGCGCCGCATCACGTGCCAGGCTGACCGGGTCGCAGCTCACCAGCACCAGCACCGGAGCCCCCCACCGGGCCACGACACCGACGGCGTCAGCGCCGAGGCCCTGGCGGGACGGGTCGGCGATGACGACATCGGCGCACGATGGGCCTGCATCACCCAGCCGCAGGTCGGCCGCCGGCAGCCCGGCCAGCTCACCGGCCAGCTCGACGGGCGACTCGATGATGCTGGCCGACCGGCCGGCCAGGTTGATGCGCGCGTCGGCGCACGCAGACGGTGATCCCTCGACGAGGACGACGTGGGCAGCGTCCGGCGCAACGGTGGCGGCGAACAGCCCC
>JBEGOE010000340.1:0-5165 GCA_041182165.1 Actinomycetota bacterium | reverse complement strand
GCGGTGACGAGACCACCGCTGAACGCGATCCCGACACGTTCGCCGCCAGGGAGGGAGGTGAGCACCTTCGACATCGCGCCCCGCCGCTACCGGCCCGCCTGCGTTTGTGAAGAACGACCCGCATGCGGCGCGTTCGTTCACAAACGCAGGCTGATGATCAGTCGAGGCCGAGCTGCTTGCCGAGGAGCCAGTGGAAGTGGCGGATCTTGGTCTCCTGGTAGTTGGCGAGGGTGATGCCCTTGCGCAACGACGGGAGACCCTTTTGCACCTTCGGCAGGTTGAACGTGTCCTGGTTGAACACCCGGGCGAGGAGGCCGAGCTCTTCGGCCTCGGTCCAGTCCTGGTCGACGCCGAGCCAGTGGATCGGGACCGATGGGGGCTTGGGCTTCGAGTGGTCGTAGGGGTCGAGGAACATGCACTCCATGATCGACATGTCGTGGCGGTCCTCGTACGGGCGGAAGCGGTAGACGATCCGGTTGTAGGCGCCCCACGGGTGCAGGTTGGGGAACAGCGTGTAGTACACGCTGTCGCTCAGCTCGGCGTCGCTGAGCCCGTCGGCCAGATCGCCGAGGACCTCGGCGTAACGGGCGCGGCCGCCGGCCCCTGCGACCCCACGTGCAGTCATGCCTTCGGTGAGCTCGACGAAGGCCGGCTCGTCGAGCCGGCGGTCGCTCATCGCGTCGAACATCTCCTGCTCGGTGGGCTCGAAGGCGATGTGGGGGCTGGGCGTGCCGTTGGGTGTGATCGCCCGGCTGAAGTTGCCGCTCCAGTCGTACTGGCTGTTCGCGTCACCGATGCCGGCGAGGAGCTGCGGGTGGGTGGCCACCACGTGGAAGGCCTCCATGAAGGCCTCCTGCACGACCTTCCAGTTCGTCGGGAAGATGCGGGCGACGTGCACCGACGTGTACCGGTCCTCGAGCGGCCACTTCTCGAAGTGGGACGGCAGCTCGCCGAGGAACGACTCGAGCGGCTCGCACTCGGGGTCCATGTTGACGAACACGAACCCGCCCCACGTGCCGACCTGCAGCTCGGGCAGGGCCCACTCGTCCTTCTCGACGTGCGGGAAGTCCCACTCGCACGGGATCTGCTTCAGCGAGCCGTCGAGGTTCCAGGCGTAGCCGTGGAACGGGCAGCGGAGCTCGTGGGCGTTGCCATTGTGCTCGCGGAGTTGACGACCGCGGTGGAGGCAGGCGTTGTAGTACGCCTGGATCGTGTCGGGGGCCGACCGGACGATCAGGATCGACAGGTCGCAGATGTCGTAGACGCACGTGTCGCCGACCTCGGGGACGTCGTCCTCGCGGCAGGCCATCTGCCAGACCTTCTTCCAGACGTGCTCCTTCTCGAGCTCGTGGAAGTCGCGGCTGGTGTAGCGCTCCCTGGGGATGTCGACGTCGCCGAGCCAGCCCCAGCTCTGCCAACGGAACACGGCCGGCACGTTCTCGGGGCGTGAGTCGTTGTCGAGGAGCTGCTGGTAGTTGGCGCCGGGGGAGCGTGCGGCTCCGGGCTCGGCGCCGGACGCGGGTTCATGGGTGAGGGTCATGGGATGCCTCCTGCTCAGTCGTTCACGGCCTGGGCGGCCTGCTGGAACCGGTTCGGGAGCTGCTTGCCCGCGATCCAGAGGCACAAGTGCGGGTCCGCCTGCCTGATCTCGCCGCCGAGCCACACACCGTCGGCGGTGAACCGACCGGTGGCACCGTTCTTGCTGACCTCGATGGTGCCGTCCTCGGTGAGGTCGTACAACGCCCCCGACATCGGATGCTTGATCGTTCGCATGGTGGTGGACCCCTTTCGCCTGGCGGCGATCGTAACGATCGGCGGGTCAGTTCTCCGGCTCGGAGCGCTCCTGCAGCAGCCCGGCGAACGAGGCGATGCTGACGAGCAGCACCGCAACCGCGATGGCCAGTTCGACAGCACCCAGCCGCTGGAACCGGCCGAGGTCGGCAGCGCCGATCCCCCCGAGGGCGAGGCTGCCGAGCACGCCCCACCAGGGGAGGAACCGCGCATGACGCGACCCTGCGATCACGAGCAGCACGGGGACCGCGAACGGGAGCATCTGGATCACGATCGACCGGGGCTCGGCCGCCGGGCCGAGCCACCACGTCGAGAGGCCCATCGTGCGAGACGACTTCCAGACCGATGCGAAGCCGAGGATCGCCCCCATCCAACCGACGACGAACACGATCCGCCACGGTGGCGAGAGCTCGCCCGGCCGGGTGTCACGCGGTGGCGGCGCGGCCACGGGGGAGACCGGCGCAGGGGGCTGCGGCAGTGTGCTCATGTGGCCCCGAGCGTAGCCGCATGTTCGCCTCCGCAGTTAGCCTCCGGCCAGTGACCAGCACGGCCGAGACGCTCACGATCTTCTTCCCGATGTGGAACGAGGAGGCGTACATCGAGCGGACGATCGCTGCCGGTCGTGAGGTGGGTGACGAGCTCGTCGCCGCCGGCGCGATCGCCGACTACGAGCTGATCATCGTCGACGACGCGTCGACCGATGCGACCGGCCGGATCGCCGATGAGATGGCCGCCGCCGACCGGCACGTCCGCGTCGTCCACCACCCCGTCAACCGCAAGCTCGGCGGCTCCATCAAGACGGGCTTCGCCGCGGCGACCGGGGACCTCGTGCTCTACACCGACGCCGACCTCCCGTTCGACATGGCCGAGCTGCACAAGGCGATCCGGCTGATGCGCTACTACGGCGCCGACATCGTCAGCGCCTATCGCTTCGATCGCGTAGGAGAGGGCCAGTCGCGCGCCATCTACACGTTCTTCTACAACGTGCTGATCCGTCAGTTGTTCGGCGTGCGGATGCGCGACATCAACTTCGCGTTCAAGCTCTGCCGCCGGTCGGTGTTCGAACACATCACGCTGCGCAGCGAGGGTTCGTTCATCGACGCCGAGCTCATCATCCGGGCGCGAAAGCTCGGCTACCACGTCATTCAGTTCGGGGTCGACTACTTCCCCCGCACCCGCGGCGAGAGCACCCTGTCGTCGCTCTCCGTCATCAAGCGGATCATCTCCGAGATGTTCTCCCTGCGCCGTGAGCTGCGCGACCTGAAGCCAGTGGTCGCCCGCCACGACTGACCGGGCCCGCCGACCCCGGCCCGCCGGCGGTTGGTAGGCTCCGCTGACCGTATCCTTTCCCGGAGACCGCTTCTCGTGAACAGCCCCCGGCCTCCTGCTCCGCAGCGAAGGCGTCCACCTCAGCAACGCAACGAGCAACCTCTCGCGGCTCGTTGGCTTCCGGCGGCGGCCGCCGGCGGCGTGCTGCTCGTGGTGATCGTGGCCGGCATGTCCGGCGGTGGCGGCGGCGCCACCGACACGACAGCGATCCCGTCCTCCGAACCCGCCGCCTTCGACTCGACGCTCACCGTGCCGCCGAGCACCCAGGCCGGTGTCGTCGTCGAGTCGACGCAGGCGCCGATCCCCAAGACCGTGCTCAGCGCACCCCTCACCATCGGTGCGGCCGGTGACGAGGTGAAGATGGTGCAGCAGCGGCTCACCGACCTCGGGTTTGCCCCCGGGCCGACCGACGGGTACTTCGGCGAGGGCACGCAGCAGGCGGTGTGGGCGTACAAGAAGCTCGTCGGCGGCATGGAGTCCTACCTCGATCTCGTCCGCAGCGATTCGGCCACGGTGGTGACGCCCGAGATGTGGCAGGCGATGCAGGACCCGATCGTCATCCAGCCGAGGCGCCCTCAGGGCTCGGGCACCCACACCGAGATCTACCTCCCGCTCCAGGTGATGGCCGTGTTCACCGACGGGAGGCCGACCCTCATCGCCCACATCTCGACGGGCGAGCTCGACGAGCAGGGCGAGCCGAAGCAGTGGTGCGAGGTCGTCACCTACGACACCGACAACCAGGGCCGTCCGCTCGCCGAGCCGAAGGTGGCCGACGAGTGCGCCTACTCGAAGACGCCGGGCGGTGTCTTCAAGTTCACGCGCCGCATCGAGGGCAACCGCGTCGGGCCGCTGGGCGGGATGTACAACCCGGTGTACTTCAACTTCGGCATCGCCGTGCACGGCGCGAAGAACGTGCCGAAGCAGCCGGCATCGCACGGGTGCATCCGCATCAACATGGACATCGCCGAGTACTTCCCCGATCTCGTCGACAACGGTGACAGGGTCTACGTGTGGGGCCACGACGGCAGGCAGCCCGAGGACTACTCGAAGAAGGAGCGCCTCCCGAGCTTCAACGCACCGAACCCGAACAGCACCACCACCACGAGCAGCACGACGACAACCACCACCACCACCGTCGTCGCCACCACGACCACCAAGCCGCCGGCCACCACGACGACCCCGCCGGCCACCACGACGATGCCGCCGACCACCACTGCGCCCCCCGACCCCTGACGCCGCAGCTGCGCCGATGGCTGACGGCCCGAGCCGGGGCGCGACGCAGCCAGCTGCCAGCATGGGGTGATGGACCTGATCGCCTACGACGAGTTCTCCCTGTTCCACGAGAACGCCGCCGAGTACGGCCTCCCGTACCCACCGGCGCCGACGGTCCGTCGTGCGTCGGTAGCGGTCGCGGACGGCCGGTCGGTGAGCGCGCTGCTGTGGGGTGACGACCCGACCCCGTCGCTCGTGCTGGTGCACGGTGGTGCGCAGAATGCGCACACGTGGGACACCACCCTGATGGCGCTCGGCCTGCCCGCCGTGGCGATCGATCTGCCCGGCCACGGGCACAGCGGCTGGCGCGAGGACGGTGCGTACACGCCCCGCAACCTCGCCGACGACGTCGCTGCGGCGATGCGTTCGCTCGCCACCACGCCGGCTGTGGTCGTGGGCATGTCACTCGGTGGTCTCACGTCGATGGAGCTCGCGGCTCACCACCCCGAGCTCGTTCGTGCGCTGGTGATGATCGACATCACCCCGGGCGTCAACGGCACCAAGACCAAGGCGGTGGTCGACTTCATCAGCGGGCCCCAGAGCTTCCCGAGCTTCGAGGCGCTGCTCGCCCGCACCCAGGAGCACAACCCCACGCGCAGCGAGCGCTCGCTGCGGCGCGGCATCCTCCACAACGCGCACCAACTGCCCGACGGCAGCTGGGAGTGGCGCTACGACCGGCGCGGCCACGCACGCTCGACCGACGTTGCGCCCGATGCCGAGGCGTCGGGGGCACCTGATCCGGCGGTGGCGGCGCTGTCGCCGCTCTGGGACGA
>JBEGOE010000339.1:0-3501 GCA_041182165.1 Actinomycetota bacterium | reverse complement strand
CCCACAGGCAGTTCACGGGGTCGTCGCCGGCGCGGCTACGCAGGAACACGCCGCGCATGCCGTCGGGTGACGCCATGACGTTTCGTGGCTCGCCAAGGGTGAGCCGCTGTGTGCGGGCGTGCTGCCGGGGGAACGTGTCGTGGGCGAGCCGGCTCATGGCACCACGAGGATCTTCGCGTGGGCGTCGGGGTTGCCGAGGTCGGTGAATGCCTGCGGCACGCCGTCGACGCCGACGGTGCCGGTGAGCCACGATGACAGATCGACCCTGCCCTCGGCGATCGAGAGCAGGGCCGAGCCGAACTCGTCCGGCGTGTAACCGAGCACGAACTGGAGGCTGAGCTCGCGACCGATGCCGACCAGCGGGTGGATGTGGTCGGTCTGCATGCACACGCCGACGACGAGGATGCGGGCGTCCTTCGGGGCCATGCGCATAGCCTGGTCGATCATGCCGGGAACGCCGACGGCTTCGAAGATGACGAGTGGCTTCCGGCCGTCGACCTGCCGCCAGGCCTCGATGGCGGGCGTGACTCGGGGGTCGACCACGACGTCGGCGCCCATCAGCTCGGCGAGCTGGCGGCGCTTGGGCGAGAAGTCGGCGGCGACGATCGGGCCGATGCCGCGCATGCGCAGCTCGGCGATGCAGGCGAGCCCCACCGGCCCGAGGCCGATCACCAGGGCGGCATCGCCGACCGCGATGCGGCTCTTCGCCACAGCGTGCACGCCGACGGCCAGCGGCTCGGTGAGCGCGGCGAGGTGCGGTGGGAGCCCGTTCGGTACCTTCATTGCCAGCATCTCGTTCAACACGATCATCTCGGCGTACCCGCCCGGGTAGTCGTTCGAGAAGCCGAGCGGGTGGACACCGTTGCCGTCGAACGCGATCGGCATGCCGACCACCACGTCGCCGACAGCGAGGTTGCCGACCCCCGGCCCGACGTCGAGGACCTCGCAGCAGAACTCGTGGCCCATCACCATGTCGCGACCGGGCTCGAACATCTTCGGGGCCATGGGGTCGACCGGCTGGCCGGCGTTGAGCTCGTTGCTCAGGCGGCGGCTCTCCTCGCCGTGGCGCACCAGGTGCAGGTCGCTCCCGCAGATGCCGCAGGCGAGTACCTTGGTGAGCACCTGGCCGGGCCCGGGGGTCGGCTCGGGCACGTCATCGACACGCAGTTCCCAGTCACGCAACACGGCAGCACGCATGCGTGCGACCGTACTGCCTCAGGGTCGGGCCGAGAAGTGCCCGATCGCCTCGTCGATGACGGCGAAGCCTGCGTCGACGTCGATCGAGGTGAGCATCGTGCAGTTCGATGCCGGCCGTTCCAGCAGGCTCCGCTGGTCGACCACCGTCATGCCGCGCGTCAGCCGGCCGTGGGTCTCGACGGCCACGTGCACATGACGGCTCTCGAAGATCTGCGGATGTGTGAGAGCCATCACCGCGCACGGATCGTGTACCGCGGCGCCTTGCATGTCGTCGTGGCGGCTGACGTACATCGCGCTGAAGAAGTCGAACAGGTCGGCGAGCAGGCCGGACACTCGGCCGCCGATCGCGCGCACCGATGCGATGCGCTCGGGCGTCGCCTGGAACTGGTGGCTGAGGTCGAGGCCCGTCATGACGAGCGGCCCGCCGTAGCCGAACACGATCGATGCGGCATCGGGGTCGCACCAGATGTTGAACTCGGCCGCGGCCGTGCGGTTGCCGAACGTGCCGCCGCCCATCAGCGAGATGCCACCGATCCGGTGTGCGAGGTCGGGTGCGGCGCGCAGCGCGAGCGCGATGTTGGTGAGCGGCCCGGTGGGTACGAGCCACGTGCCTTCGTTGGCCCGGACGGTGTCGATGATGAAGGCCACGGCGTCGGCGCTGTCGAGCGCGCGGTCGGGCACCGGCAGGTCGGCGCCGTCCATGCCGCTCTCGCCGTGGACGTACTCGGCGTGCGAGGCGGGCACCACCAGCGGACGGTCGGCGCCCGAGTGCACCGGCACGTCGATGCCGAGCAGGTGCCGCATGACGAGCGCGTTCGCGGTGGTCCGCTCGAGCGGCGCATTGCCGGCGACGGTGGTGATCCCGAGCAGCCGGCTGTGGCGTGCCGCGACCACGATCGCGATCGCATCGTCGTGCCCCGGATCACAGTCGAGGATGATCGGTGTCACAGCAGCAGGGCGCCCGACTCGTCGAGTGCGACGGCCCGGCCGACCCACTCGCCCTCGCACATCGCCATGGCCACCGCCGGGTCGGACGACATGCCCCAGGCTCGTCGCCCATCGGCGAGCAGGCAGCTCGCGATGGCGGTCTCGGGCAGGCCGTCGCGAGAGTGCATGACCGTGTAGGCCTCGACCGTGGCCGGGCCGGCGGCGTCGGGGGGCAGCGCGAGCTCGCGGCGGGGCATCGCGTCGATCTGATCCTGCGGGTACGCGTGCCGGAACGGCGTGGCGGGCGGCTGGGTGGAGTAGACGCCGAACGCGTGCTTCGTCGTGTAGCCGCCGTTGGCCCAGACCAGCCCGGTCTGACCGGGACGCTCGCGCAGGTCGTCCATCATCGTGGCGATGGCGTGCATGACGTAGTTGTTCCAGGGGCCGCCGGCGAACGGCAGGCCGCCAGTGCGGGTGAGCTGACGGTCGAGCGAGATGCCCAGGCTCTGGGCGCCCAGCTGCACGGCGGCGGGGAAGCACGAGTACAGGTCGACGAGGTCGATGTCGTCGATGGTGAGCCCGGCGAGCTCGAGTGCGAGCTTGCCGCCCAGCGCGATCGCCGGGGTCTCGCTGAACGACCAGCGGTTGCTGATGAACTGGTGCTCGTGGCAGTCGCTGCCGCTGTGCGGGAACACCCACCGGTCGCGGGGGATCCCGAGCTCCTCGGCCTTGGCGACCGTGCACATGATGAGCGCGGCGCCCATGTCGACGTCGTTGTTCGAGTTCATGTACTTCGGGTAGGGCAGGCCGACCATGCGGTTGTCCGGTCCGACGGTGCGGATCTCCTCGGCCGTCCTCGGTTCGCGGATCCAGGCGTTCGGGTTGTCGGCAGCGATCTCGCTGAAGCGCGCCCACAGCTCACTGATGAACACCTGGTGCTCCTCGATGCCGTGCCCGGCAGCGGCGCGGATCGCCGTCTCGAACATCGGGTAGACCTGCACCGGCATCACGATCTTGCGGGCGATCTCGTCCGGGTGGTTCATCACGAGGTCCTCGCCCAGCAGGCGCGGCACCTCGTCGGCGGGCGCCTTCGGCCACTGCAGCTCGACGCCGAGCTTGCGGGCCCGCATCCGGGTGCGCCAGGCCTCGCCACCCGTCAGGATGGCGATGTCGATGTCGCCGCGCTGGATGTCGAGCGCCGTCGTGTTCACGAGGCTCTGCGGGCTGTTGCCGCCGTTCGTGGTGACGCACAGCTCTCGGCTCGTGATGCCGAGGCGGTCGGCCACGACCCAGGCGGCGTTGCCGTACTTCCAACTCAGCAGGCCCACGACCCGCACCGAGTCGAAGTCGGGCACCGCCGACAGGCCGGCGTCGTCG
>JBEGOE010000338.1:0-3018 GCA_041182165.1 Actinomycetota bacterium | reverse complement strand
CATGACGAGCGGGTCGACGACGATGTCGCATGCGGGGATGCCGTAGTCGGCGGCACGGTTGACGATCTTGCGCGCCACCTCGAACCGGACGTCGGGGTCCTCGCTGATGCCGGTCTCGTCGTTCGAGATGGCCACCACGGCGGCGCCGTACTTGGCCACGAGGGGGAGCACGCGCTCCATCTGCTCGTCCTCGCCGGTGACCGAGTTGACGAGCGCCTTGCCCTGGTAGACCGCCAGCCCGGCCTCGAGCGCCTCGACGATCGACGAGTCGATCGAGAGCGGAACGTCGGTGATCGACTGGACGAGCTGGATCGCCTTGGCGAGCAGCGCCGGCTCGTCGGCGAGGGGGATGCCCGCGTTCACGTCGAGCATGTGCGCACCGGCGGCCACCTGCGCGAGTGCGTCTGCCTCGACGCGGCTGAAGTCGCCGTTCTTCATCTCCTCGGCGAGCAGCTTCCGGCCCGTGGGGTTGATGCGCTCACCGATCATGACGAAGGGCCGATCGAAGCCGATCACGACTTCCTTCGTGGCGGAGCTGATCACGGTGTGGGTCATGAGGTGGGTTCCCCCTGGTCGTGCGGTTCGGGTGATGCAGGGTCCCAGCCGCCGTTGGCGACGAGGGTGTGCAGGCGTTCGTTGGTGAACTCGCGCTCGATCGTGGCGGCGGTGGCCTCGACCGTCTCGACGAGCTCACCCGTGATCGGGTGGTTGACGCGGCGCCACTCGCCGACGTAGTCCTGGGCGGTCTTCTTGCCGGCCACCATGGCGGCCCGGTCGATCGCCTTCTGGAACCGGTGGGGGAGCATCACCTGATGGCGCTCGTCACCCACCTTGCCGTTGATCTGTGCGGGGATGTCGCGCCACATGATGACGACGATCTCGTTGCCCGAACGACGACCCATCAGGCAGCCCTCCTCAGTGAGACGGTGACGGCGTCGGCGAACGGCCCCAGGCCGACGTGACGATGTTCGAAGACGAGGCCCAGACGGTCGGCTGCCTGGCGGCCCGCCTCGATCAGCGCCTCGTCGGTGGCCTGCGAGAGCAGGACCACCCGTGTGTAGTTGCCGAAGTACATCGGGCGCAGCTCGGGGTGGCGGTCGAGGCCGAGGCCCTGCCACACCAGCGCGTCGAAGTGCTTGGCCAGGAAGTCGGTGAGGTAGAAGGTGCCGGGCTGGTCGTCGTGCAGCTCGGCGAACAGCCGGGCGCCAGCGAAGAACTCGTAGCAATGTGCCCCGGGCAGGCGACGCACCTGCGGCATCTCGGCGATCAGCGCGTCGATGTGGCCACCGGTGCCGCAGTCGGCGTAGCCGAGCAGCACCGGGCGCTCGGGCTCGTCGACGATGTGCTCGCCGATCAGCATGCGCAACGACGGCACGATCTGCTCGGGCCGGTTGTGGAGGTTGGCGGGGAGGTAGTGCACGTCGACGGCGTCGGTGAGTCCGTTGGCGGCCAACACGGCACGCAGCTCTGCGACGAGGGCACCGCAGGCGAGCACGAGTGGCCGGGCCATGGCTCGGGTCAGACGGACGGTCCGGCGGGCTCGGCCTTGCCCCGACGGGCGCTCACGAGGTGCTTGGCCGTTTCGGACGCGACCGCTGCGTCGCGGCAGTAGGCATCGGCGCCGATGGCGGCGCCGAACTCCTCGTTCAGCGGTGCACCGCCGACGAGCACGATGTACTGGTCGCGCAGGCCGCGCTCTTGCAGGGTGTCGATGACGACCTTCATGTACGGCATGGTGGTGGTGAGCAGGGCCGACATGCCGAGGATGTCGGGCTGGTGCTCGTCGAGCGCAGCCAAGAACTTGTCGGCGTCGGTGTTGATCCCGAGGTCGATGACCTCGAAACCGGCGCCCTCGAGCATCATTGCGACGAGGTTCTTGCCGATGTCGTGGATGTCGCCCTTGACGGTGCCGATGACCACCTTGCCGATCGGCTCGGCGCCGGTCTCGGCGAGCAGCGGGCGGAGGATCTCCATGCCGGCCTTCATGGCGTTGGCCGACAGCAGCACCTCGGGCACGAAGAGGATGCCATCGCGGAAGTCGATGCCGACGATGCGCATCCCCTCGACCAGGGCGTCGTTCAGGACCCGATCGGGGGTCCAGCCACGGTCGAGGAGGATCAGGGTCCCCTCGGCGATCTCGGGCGCCATGCCGTCGTAGAGGTCCTCGTGCATCTGCGTGACGAGCTCGTCGTCGGGGAGAGCTGCCAGATCGAGATCGTCATCGCTCATGTGGTCGTTCGTTCCCCTGTGATTCGAATGGTGTTCGAGCTGGATGTTTCACGATGCGGACCAGGTCCGCATAGCGGAATCTACCACATCACCCGTGGAGAACCGCTTCCAGCTGCGACGCATACGACGAGGTCGACATCAGCGTGCGGCACCGCTCGAAGCGCCCGCAAGCGTAGGCCCAGAAGTCGTCCGCCGGATTGCCGTTGACGTGCTGGATGACGCCCCACAGCGTCCAGAGCAGGTCGCACATCGCCTTGTAGGCGACCATCCGGCCGACGTCGACGGGGGACGGCTCGCCCCCGGCGTACGCCCGCAGCAGCACGGCGTCCTGCTCGGCGGTGAACCCGCCCTCGACCGACAGGTCGCCGAGGTCCCACATCGGGTCGTTGTTGCCTGCGTACTCGTAGTCGATGACGTACATCCGGCTGCCCGTGTCGAGGAAGTTCTCGCACAGCGGGTCGCAGTGCGAGGGCACCAACGGCCGAGGCCTCGCCTCGAGCGCACGGCGCGTCGCCTCGGCGCTCGTCTGCAGTTCGTCGTAGCCGTCCGGCAGCACGGCGCCCTTCGTCGCTAGGAGCTGCCGGTACTCGTCGATCATGCCGAACAGGTCGAAGTCGGTGGCGAACGGCCGCGCCGTCGAGTGCAGCTGCTTGAACGCGGCACCCGCACGGGCCACGGCGCCGAGGTCGCGGAAGCGGTCGGCGTCCATGGTGGCCGCGCCATCGATGAAGAAAAATACAAGCTTTGGCACCCGCAAGCCCATGTCCATGTCGCGTGGGCAGACGGGCG
>JBEGOE010000337.1:0-5003 GCA_041182165.1 Actinomycetota bacterium | reverse complement strand
TTCAGCAACGAGTGGGCGAACCTCGCTGTGCACGAGTCGGGTCGCGGCGAGCTCACGGTGCCGTCGACCGCGATCTACAGCCGCACCGACGGCGTGGTGCGCTGGCACACGTGCATCGACGAGGTGAGCGACATCCACGAGAACATCGAGGTACGCGGCAGCCACTCGGGCCTCGGGTTCAACCCGGCCGTCGTGGTCGCCGTGTCCGACCGGCTCGCGCAGCGCGAAGGACGGTGGACGCCGTTCCGCCCGTCGATGGGATTGGGCGTCTGGTACCCCCGACCCGCGTCGTTCCGCGAAGCCGGCTGACACGCACGTTCCGGCAATCCCCCGGCCGCACCCGTACTGTGGGCGAGACCATGTCGATCGGATCCGCACCCGCCCTCACGCCGCAGCGTCGACGCACGCCGCTGCTCGCGTCGATGATGGGCCTCGGGGCCGGCGCCGTGTGGAGCTTCGGCGCGATCACCGCCCGTCTTGCCGACGGCGCCGACGCGTTCCAGTACCTGATCTGGCGGTCGGTCGGCATCATCGTCGTCATCGAGTTGCTCGCCCGAGCACAGGGCAAGCCGGTCCAGCTCGTCCGGGCATACACGTCGGGCAGGGCGATGATGCTGGCGAACGTGACGCTGCTGGTCGCCTCGATCGGCTTCGTCTACGCCGTCAAGACCACGACCGCGGCAAACGCTGCGTTCTTCGGTTCCACCACGCCGGTCTTCGGTGCGATCATCGCCCGGATCGTGCTGAAGGAGCGCTTCGCCCGCGTCACCATCGCGTCGATCTGCATCGCCTTCGTCGGCCTGGCAGTGATGGTGGCGGGTGACCTGTCCGCCGGGAACATGGTGGGGAACTTCTCGGCGCTCGGCAGCGCGGTCGGCTTCGCCGGCTACGCCGTGGTGGTCCGCTCGAACCCCGACGAGGACTGGTCGCCCGTGCTGCCCGGCTACGGGGTGATGATGATCGCCCTCTGCGGCATCATCACGCTCGCCCACGGCAAGCCACTCGCGCCGCCGATGCCCGACATCGGCTGGGCACTGCTCCACGGTGGCGTGTTCATCGTCGTCGGCACGATCCTGTTCAATGTCGCCTCCCGCCAGGTGCCCGCCGCGGCGATGACGATCTTCGCCCAGACCGAGATGGTGCTCGTGCCGATCTGGGCCTTCCTCTTCCTGGGCGACGTCCCGAAGGTCACGACCCTGGTGGGCGGCGGCATCATCGTCGTCGCCATCGTCGGCAAGGCGATCATCGACCAGCGCACCAACACCGACGAGATCCGCATCATGGAGCCCATCTAGCCCCGGCACCGCGGCATCGGTGACCTTCAGTCGCCGTGTCGCAGTCCGAACCTCACGAACGCTCGGTTCGCACCGACCGGGCAGCGCGCGGGCAACGCCAGCGCAGGACAACGCCAGGGATGGGTATACGAATCTCGTATCTTGTGGTACGAATATCGGATGACGGCCGACCTGTCCGCTCGTGCCGCACGGCATCTGTGGATGCACTTCACCCGGCTGCCGGGGTTCGACGCCGACGAGGTGCCGGTGATCACCCGGGGCGAGGGGTGCTACGTGTACGACCAGCACGGCAAGCGGTACCTCGACGGGCTGTCGGGGTTGTTCACGGTGCAGGTGGGCCACGGCCGGCGCGAACTGGCCGAGGCGGCGGCGAAGCAGGCCGAGCAGCTCGCCTACTTCCCGACCTGGGGGTTCGCCCACGAACCGGCGATCGAGCTGGCCTCCCGCCTCGCCGACCTGGCGCCGGGTGACCTGAACCGCGTGTTCCTGACACCCACCGGCGGCGACGCGGTCGAGACGGCGATCAAGCTCGCCCGCCAGTACTGGAAGCTGCAGGGCCAGCCGAGCCGCACCAAGCTGATCTCGCGCTACCTCGCCTACCACGGCACCAGCATGGGTGCGCTCGCCCTCACCGGTGTGCCCTCGATCAAGACGCCGTTCGAGCCGCTGATGCCAGGGGCGATCAAGGTCCAGACCCCCTACCAATACCGCTGCCACGACTGCGGCGACCTGCCGGCGTGCACGCTGCGCTGCGCCGACGACCTCGCTCTCCGCATCGAGATGGAGGGCCCCGACACCGTGGCCGCCGTGTTCATGGAGCCGCTGCAGAACACCGGCGGCGCGTTCGCCCCACCCGAGGGCTACTGGCCGCGGGTGCGCGAGATCTGCGACCACTATGGCGTGCTGCTGGTGAGCGACGAGGTCATCTGCGCGTTCGGGCGCCTCGGCCACATGTTCGGCTCGGACCGCTACGGCTACCAGCCCGACATGATCACCTTCGCGAAGGGCGTCACCTCCGGCTACTCGCCCCTCGGCGGCGTCATGATCAGCGACGGCATCGCCGAGCCGTTCGTCGGGAACCCCACGGCGTTCATGCAGGGCCAGACGTTCGGCGCCCACCCGGTCTCGTGCGCTGTCGCCAACACCAACCTCGACATCTTCGAGCGCGAGGGCATCTGCGGGAACGTGCTCGCGAACGAGGGCTTGTTCTCCTCGATGCTGCAGGGCCTGCGCGACATCCCGCTCGTCGGCGACGTGCGCGGCGCCGGGTACTTCCACGCGATCGAGCTCGTCACCGACCAGGCCACCAAGGGCACCTTCACCGACGACGAGGCCGAGTGGCTGCTGCGCGGGTTCCTGTCGCCGCGGCTCTACGCGGCCGGGCTCATCTGCCGGGCAGACGACCGCGGCGAACCGGTCATCACCCTCAGCCCGCCGCTCACCGCCGGCCCCGTCGAGTTCGAGATCATCACCTCGACGCTGCGCACTGTGCTCACCGAGGCGTCCGACGCGCTCGCTGCCCGCCGCGCATGATCAAGCTCGACGACACCGACCGGGCGATCATCGGACACCTGCAGCGCGACGGTCGTGCCCCGTTCACGCAGATCGCCGCCGAGATCGGCCTCAGCGAGGGCGCGGTCCGCAAGCGCGTGCAGCGGCTCACCGACTCGGGCCACATGCAGGTGGTGGCGGTCACCGACCCGCTGGGCCTGGGCGACCGCCGGGTCGCGCTGATCGGCCTCCGCATCAACGGCCGCACCGAGAAGACCGCTGCGTGGGTGGCCGCGCGGCCCGAGGTCGAGTACCTCGTGGCCACCGCCGGCCGGTACGACCTGATGTTCGAGGTGATCGTCGAGAGCGAGCAGCACCTGCTCGCGCTGTTGTCGACGCTGCGTTCCCGCGCCGACGTCATCGAGGTCGAGGCCTTCCCCTGCCTCAAGCTCTACAAGCAGACCTTCGCCTGGGGCGCCTGACCGTCAGATCGCCTGAGACGTCAGATCGCTGGGCGGCGGGCCGTCATGTCGGGCAACGCCAACTCGACCGCACGACCGATGTTCAGCACCGTGTCCTCGCGCCAGCGGTGACCCACGATCTGCAGGCCGATCGGCACACCCGTGTACGGGTCTGCGGTGTGCACGCCGCACGGCACGCTCAGCACCGGGCAGGGGCCGACCATGTTGAAGATCGCGGTCATGTCGTGGGCGTGGTACTTGCCGTCGTCACCCTGCGACGGCCGCTCGTCGCGGTCACGCTCGGCGAACGCAGGCGGCAGCGCCATCGTGGGGCACAGCAGCGCGTCGTGATCGGCGAGCACCCCCGACAGGCGGCGCCACAGGTCGGTGCGGGCGATCTCGAGCCGCTTGTAGTCGGTGGCGCTCAGCGAGTTGCCGAGCTCGATGAGGCGCACCACGTTCGGATCCAGCAGCGCCCGCTGGTCGTCGACCAGATGGCCGAAGTAGCCCGACATGAACACGCCCCACAGCTGCAGCCACACCCACTCGTCGGCGGCACCGAAGCGGACGCCGGTCGGCTCGACGACGGCGCCGGCCTCGCGCAGCGCGTCACCGGCGGCCAGCACCGCTGCACTGATCTCAGGGTGCACGTACCAGTCGCCGAGGTCGGGGGTGATCGCGAACCGCATGCCACGCACGTCACCCGACAGGGGCGCCGACAGGTCGAGCGGGGTGGTCACGGACATGATGTCGCTCTCGTCCGGTCCCTGCGTGACGGCCAGGAACAGCCGGGCATCGTCGGTGCTGCGGGCCAACGGACCGTGGTGGCTGATCGAGTCGAACAGCCCGGGCAGCACGTCCATGGGGATGCGGCCGATGCCGGGCTTCAGGCCCACCACACCCGACCAGGCAGCGGGAATGCGCACCGAGCCGCCCATGTCGCTGCCCTCGGCCAAGGCGACGCACCCCGACGCCACCGCGGTGGCGCTGCCACCCGACGAGCCGCCCGGCGTGTACCGCTGGTCCCACGCGTTGCGGGTGGGGCCCCACAGCGGGCTGTCGGTGACGAGGGTGTGCGCGAACTCGGGTGAGGTGGTGGCGCCGACGATGATCGCTCCCGCCCGCCGCAACGCCCGGGTGACCCAGGCATCGCGATCGACGACCGCGTGTTCCTGGCTGAGCGACCCACAGGTGAACCGTCGGCCACCGACCTGGGTGGTCTCCTTCACAGCCACCGGCACGCCGTGCAACGGGCCGAGCGATTCGCCCCGGGCGACCGCCTCGGCAGCCGCCAGGGCCTCGGCGCGCGCCTCGTCGGCCCACACGTGGGCGAAGCAGTTGAGCCTCGGCTGGACCTCGGCGATGCGAGCCAACGCGTTGTCGACCAGCACCACGGGCGACACGGCTCCGGCGGCCACCAGACGGGCCTGCTCGACGGCGGACGTGAAGCACAGGTCGGGGTCGACGGTCATCGGGGCGATGGTACGCGCTCTGCGTCCGAGGTGGCCGCGTGCAAGGCTGTCGGGGTGGCTTGGATCGTCAGCGAGGACATCGTGATGGCGTCCGCCGAGGTCGCCGACGGCCGACATGCCCGACGCCGCGGTCTGCTCGGGCGCGACCACCTCGACGGCGCGCTGGTGCTCGAGCGCTGCCGCTGGATCCACACCGTCGGGATGCGCTTCCCGCTCGACGTCGCCTACCTCGACCCCGACGGCTCCGTCATCAAGACGATGCGGATGAACCGCAACCGCGTCGG
>JBEGOE010000336.1:0-2505 GCA_041182165.1 Actinomycetota bacterium | reverse complement strand
GGGCCGCCCCGCTCGGTGGTGGTGCGTCGGCGTGCGCGATGATCGCGACGCCGCCGAAGGTGGCGCTCACGCTCATGCCGGTGGCGATGATCTTCGAGCTGATCGCGGTGCGGCGACGCATCAGGAACCGATCCGCATCGCGACCACGTAGGTCGAGACGGTCGCCGCGAAGACCAGGACCGTGCCGATTGCTCGGTACGCGAAGGGTCGTGTGATCACGTCGATGGCTCCTGTAGTTGCTTCCGCCTGCACGTCGTGACCTGTGCGGTTCCCGACGAAACATCCATCGGTAGATGGTTAGCCTCCCTCCAGTGTTTCGCCTGGATGTTGCGACTGTCTTGAGCCAATGGGCGGTCGGGGGTCTCGCGTTCTTGTGGGTCACGTCTCGACATCGTCAAGTCGGTCTCGGGTACGGATGGCTGCTTCGGGGCACATACGGCCTGATGGCGGTAGGTGCCTTCGCGTCAGGCCTGGCCTTCGGCTTCGTCCCGGTGCGAGACATCGCTTCGCTGCTGGTCGCGCTCTCCGCGTTCGCCGTCCTGATCGTCTCGATCGTCCAGCGCAAGGCGGGGGTGTCGGGGGCCGACGACGAGCACGACCGCCGCACGGCCCGGGTCGCCGAGATGACCGGCATCGAGCGCACCGTCACCGTCGAGGCGCGCGTGGGGCGCGAGTTCGACCCTCGGCTCGACCTCGTGGCGCCGGCCATCGGCGTGGTCGGCCTGGTCGCGGCGGGCATCGACGCGGCACCCGGTGCCGGTGTCGGCGACGTCGCGGTGTCGATGCTCCGCGTGCTGGCCGGGGCGGCGTTCCTCGGCGCCGTCACCGACGCGATGCTGCTCGGCCACTGGTACCTCGTGCAGCCGGGCCTGCCCCGCCGCCACCTCAACGAGCTGGTGCGGGCGCTCGGCATCGTGTGGCCGATCGAGGTCGTGGCGCTGCTGCTGCCCATCGGCATGGTGTCGGTGTGGACCGGCAGCGTCGACGACGGCTGGAACGGCACGCTCGGCTGGTTCTGGGCGGCGTGCGCGATCACCACACTCGTGCTGGTGTTCGTCACCCGTGCGGCGTTGCGCGAGCGCTCGTACTCGGCGGTCATGGCCGCCACCGGGCTGCTGTACCTGGCGATCCTCACGGCGTTCGGAACCGATCTGGTGGCCCGGGCGGTCCTGTCGAGCTGACCCTCTGCGTTCGTTGCTCGCCTGATCGGGCAGAATGTCGGCATGCCGAGACCCGTGTGGAGCGGAACGATCAGCTTCGGCCTGGTCGCCATCCCCATCAAGCTGTTCCATGGTGTGAGCAAGAAGAACGTGTCGTTCAACCAGCTCGATGACCGCTCGATGAGCCGCATCCGGCTGAAGAAGGTCGCGGCCGACACGGGTGAGGACGTGCCCGACGATCACATCGTGAAGGGCTACGAGATCGCGAAGGGCCGCTACGTGGTGGTCGACCCCGACGAGCTCGAGCCGTTCATCCCGTCCGCCACGCGCAGCATCGACCTCGAGGAGTTCGTCGACCTCGACCAGATCGACCCGGTGTATTTCGACACGCCATACATCCTCGCTCCCGACAAGCAACCGAAGCCGTACGTGCTGCTCGCCCGGGCGATGGAGGAGGCCGGCAAGGTGGGCGTCGGCCGGTTCGTCATGCGCAACAAGCAGTACGTCTGCGCCATCAGGGCGTCCGAAGGTCGGCTCCTCATGAGCACGATGGTCTTCGCCGACGAGGTGGTCGACGCGAGCGACATCGACGAACTCGAGGTCCTCGACGACATCGAGGTCAGCGACAAGGAGGTCCGCATGGCCGAGGCGCTCGTCGATTCGATGGCGGGTGACTTCGCCCCGGCCAAGTACCGCGACGACTACCGCGAGCAGGTCCTCGACCTCATCAGGCGCAAGGCCGAGGGCGAGGAGTTCGAGGCGCCGGCCGCGGCCGCGGCCGCACCGAAGGTCGTCGACCTGATGGCAGCGCTCGAGGCGAGCGTGAAGGCGGCCAAGGACGCCCGCAAACGACATCCCGCGGCCGGCCCGGCCGAGGACGGTTCGGAGACGGCGTCGGCAAGCGCATCGGCTGCAGCGCCGGCGAAGCCGAAGCGGGTCCGCAAGTCGGCGTGAGCACGGGCACCACCGTCACGGTCGGCGGGCGCGAGCTGACGCTCACGAACCTCGACAAGGTGCTCTACCCGGGCGACGACGACTACGAGCCGTTCACGAAGGCGCAGGTCATCGACTACTACGCCCGCATCGCGCCGGTGATGCTGCCGCACCTGGCAGACCGGTGCATCACCTTCATGCGGTTCCCCGACGGCGCTCACCAGCCCGGGTTCTTCGAGAAGCGCTGCCCCAAGCATCGGCCCGCGTGGGTCGGCACGGCCGTCGGCCCCGGCGACCGCAACGGCACCGTCGACTACTGCCGTCTCGACGAGCCGGCAGCGCTCGTGTGGGCGGCCAACCTGGCCGCGCTGGAGCTGCACGTGCCGATGGCGCTGTCGGCCGACCTCGAGAC
>JBEGOE010000335.1:0-5753 GCA_041182165.1 Actinomycetota bacterium | reverse complement strand
CCCCGACCGCGTCCGCGCGGTCGAGGCAGCCGTGCTCTAGCCGAGGGCGGCCTCGATGGCGGCGACGAGCGCCGGGTCGGTGGGCGCCCTGGTCGGCGCGAAGCGTGCGAGCACCTCGCCGTCGCGGCCGATGAGGAACTTCTCGAAGTTCCAGAGGATGTCGGGATCGTTGTTCGGGCTCATGCCGAAGCCAACCAGGCGCTCGCGGAAGCCGTCGGGGTCACCCTCGGCCCGAGGAGCCGCAGCGGTGAGCGCGGCGTAGAGCGGGTGCTGGTCGTCGCCGACGACGCTGATCTTCGAGAACATCGGGAACTGCACCGAGTAGTTGGTGGAGCAGAACTGGACGATCTCGTCGTCGGTGCCGGGCTCCTGTGCGCCGAAGTTGTTGGCCGGGAAGCCGAGCACGGCGAAGCCGCGGTCGCGGTAGGTCTCGAACACCTGCTCGAGCTCCGTGTACTGGGGGGTGAGGCCACACTGCGATGCGACGTTCACGACGAGCAGCACGGTGCCTGCGTGGTCGGAGAGCGATGCCGGTGAGCCGTTGATCGATGTGAGCGGGATGTCCTGGATCTGCGTCATGACGTCGGATCGTACGGCCACTGCGCAAGTCGGTGTGAGTCCTGCGCCAAGATCCAGCAGGCCGAACAGGGCCGAGCAGGGTCAGGCGTACTCGCGCAGATCGACGATGCGGCGCTCGTCGATCGAGCGGTGGGCCGCGGCGCCCATCAGCACGCTCCAACAGCCGTCGTCCACCGTCACCTCGGCAGGTCGCCCTGCCCGGAGGCAGTCGATGAACCGAACGTGCTCGAGGTAACTGGCCCCGTGGTGGAAGCCGGCGTACGCGACCTCACCCGACATCGGGGCCGCTACCGACCGCACACCGCTGCGGTCGCGCGGCCCGACGTGCACCTCGTCACCGGGCACCTGCGCCTCGAGCTTGGCGCAGTCGCCGACCACCGTGATCTCCTGCTCGTACCGGCCGCCCTCGGCGAACATCGACAGATCGAGCGAGCCGCGCACACCGTTGGCGAAGTCGACGATCACGAACGCGTTGTCGAGGATGTCGGGCACCCGGCCGTCGTAGACCTCGTCGAGGTGGTTCACGTCCTGGCCGCCCGACGCCATCACGCGCACCGGATCAGCGCCTGCCACGAGGCGCATCAGGTCGAAGAAGTGGCAGCACTTCTCGACGAGCGTGCCGCCGGTGTTCTCGTTGAAGCGGTTCCAGTTGCCGACCTTCACGAGAAAGGGAAACCGGTGCTCGCGGATCGACACCATGCGGGTCGTCCCGCACACGCCGGTCGCGAGCTGGTCGAGCAGCACCGACACGGTGGGCATGTACCGATACTCGAGTCCCACCCAGGTGATGGCCTCGCGACCCGTCGCCTGCCGTTGGATGCGACGGCAGTCGTCGATCGTGGTGCACATCGGCTTCTCGACCATGACGGCGAGGTCGGTGGCCAGGACATCGTCGAGCAGCGCCGCATGGGTGACGTTGGGGGATGCGATCACCACCGCATCGAGGTCGTCGCGGGCCAGGAGGTCACGGTGGTCGGCATACGTGGCGACCGGATGACCCGCGGACGCGACCCCCCACGAGAGCGAGTCCGGATCGGGGTCCGAGATCGCCACCACCTCGGCATCGTCGAGGTGGGCGAGGTCACGAAGGTGCTCGCACCCCATCATGCCGGTGCCGATGATGCCGTAGCGGACGGGCGCTGCCATCAGCGCATCTTGCCATTCGCGGGCCCCACCCCATTCTCACTGTCAGGCTGCGATGAGGGCCAGCAGCCGGCCACTGGTCGGCCCGAGGCCGACCGTGTACTGCCGCTGCGAGCCGCTGTCGGCCAGCCCGACGACGTCGTCGGGCACGCCGTTCACCACGTCCGAGAGGCGGAGGTGCGGCCGCTTCGGCCCGTTCAACAGGGACGAGACGACGTTGGCGACCTCGCGGTAGTGGTCGAGCAGGGGGCCGCGGATCTCGCCATGGCGCAAGGCATCGGCTGTCACCTGGGCTCCGACCAACCCGAGGGCCGAGCCGGCGGCCACGGCCAGCTCGAGATCGGCGACGCATGCGGCGACGAGCACATCACCGTCGTCGATGTAGCGGGCAGTCACGAGCTCGCCCGCCGGCAGTGACGCCACGGACCGCTTGCGGACCGATGACGGCAACTCGAGCAGGTCGCGGAAGAGCGTGCGCAGGTCCTCGGGGTCGGGCAGACGATGCGAGGTCATCGTCGAGCCCCCCAGTACGGCACGGCGTTGTTTGCGGCGTTGCTTGCGGCGATGTCCGCGACCACCTCACTGATCATCTCGCCCAGGTGCTCCGCATCGAACGGCTTCACCAGCAGGAATGCTGCACCTGCATCGATCGCACGTTCACGCATCGCGGGGCTCGACTCGACAGTGATGAAGCCGAACGGTGTCGTGTCGCCGTTCTGGCGCAACAGCTCGAGGAGCGCGATGCCGCTCATGCCGGGCATGTTCCAGTCCGACAGGATCAGGTCGGGAAGGAAGTCGGTCATCTCGGCCAGGACTGCGAGCGCATCGGGCACCTCGAGCACCTCGTCGATCATGAGAGACGTCTGGCGCAGCGTGCGGAGCACGATCATTCGCATCGCACGGCTGTCGTCGGCGATGAGCACCCTCATGACACGGCCGTCAGACCAACAGTCCGAGCCGGGTCGCCTTCTCGACGGCAGAGCCTCGGTTCGGCACGTCGAGCTTGCGGAGCACGTGGGCGACGTGCGTCTTCACCGTCTCGGTCGAGACGTACAGCCGGGTCGCGATCTCGGCATTGCTCGACCCCATGGCGAGGAGGTTCAACACCTCGCGCTCGCGGATCGACAGCATCGGCTGGGCGATCGCGTGCCATGGCGCTGCCAGCTGACGGAGCGCCTGCTGATCGAGCACGCACACACCGCCGGCGACGGTGCGAACTGCCTGGACCATCGCGACCGACGGGGTGTCGCTGCAGAGCACGCCCGCGATGCCGGCGGTCACCGCCGCGGACACCACCGTGACATCGGTGGAGCGGAGGAGCATCACGGCCCGCACGTCCGGCGACGCCGTCCGCAGCGAGGCCATCAGCGACTGGCACGAATCGGTGCCGGACGGCTGGTCGAGGATCACCACGGAATCGGGGTGGATGTCGAGCACGGGCAGCGCGTCGGCGACGATGCCGACGGAGGCCACGACGTCGAGATCGACTTCGCGCTCGATCCTCAACTCGACCGCCTCGCGCAGGACCCGGTGCTCCTGCACCACGATCACCGTGGTCATCCCCCGTGTAGTCATGTGGTGGACTGTCCACGCTCCGTGTCGAACTGCAAGGAAGCCGTCACGATGTCCGTCTAAAATCTCACCGAACGTGGTTGGGAGTACGCCAAAGGTGACATTTGCTCGGGTTGTCTGTCCCCTGGACGGGTGACAGCAAGCCAGCCCAGACACGGCGGCTGTATTGACTCACGCGGCGCTTCCGAACAATGCCCGGGTTCCGTCATCCTGTGATGGTCCCGAGCGGAGGCTGGGACGCTCGGGGGTCCCCCGGGGATCACAGGAGTGAATCAGGAGTCATCATGGCGGGCGAGACCAGCGGCACGACAACGGCATCGAACGGGACGGCGACCGTCGCCCCCGATTACGTCGACGGCAACTCGGCGCTGTTCCAGCGTCGGCGTGAGCTCCAGCAGCGGCTCGCCGAGATGGACGAGGCCGTCGAGGGCGCCCGCACCGTCGCCCGGCTCCGCCGTTCGATCGAGGACGTCACCGCCGAGATCGTCACGTTCAACCTCGGTCTGGTCCGGTCGTACTGCAAGCGCTTCACCGCCAACTCGACCCGGGACGACTCGGCCGACTTCGAGGCGGCCGGCCTCCTCGGTCTGATGCGTGCCATCGACAGCTTCGACCCCGAGCAGGGTCGGTTCGGCCAATGGGCGTTCAAGCCGATCCAGCGCGAGGTCCTGCGGGCCGTGCGCGACGCCGATCACCCGAACGTCAACCTCGGCGACTTCGAGCGTCGCCCCGAGATCCTGCGGGCCTTCCGCCACCTCCAGGGCGACGACGATCGCTACACCCCCTCGTACAGCGAGGTGGCGACCGTGGTCGGCGCCACGGTCGACCAGGTCCGCCGTGTACTCGCACCGCCGAAGCTCGAGTCGGCCGATCAGGCGTCGAGCGAGCAGAGCGACCTCACCCTCGGTGACACCGTCGAGAGCAACACACCCGGGCCCGAGGCCGTCGTCGTCTCCAGCATGATGCTGTCGGCTCTGCGCACCTACGGCCTCGCGGCACTCGACCCCCGCGAGCTGTTCGTGATCGTTCGCCGGTTCGGCCTCGACGGCGAGCCCGCCGAGAAGCTGGCGGGCATCGGCGAGACCCTCGGCCTGTCGCGCGAGGCCGTCCGCCAGATCGAGGCACGCGCCGTGGGCAAGATCCAGCACCCGATGGTGCTGCGCAAGATCCACCGCCACGGCCGCGGGTGACACCGGCCCCCATCGAGTCCCCCGACAATCGCCCGTTCCGAGCGGGCGCCGCGGGATGACCTCGGGACTGTCCTCCTCACAGCGCCACACGGATTGTGGCGCGGGAAGACAATCACGGAGGAAACGATGGGCGGCCAGGCCATCGAGTCACTGCCACGACCGGCGACTCGCACCACCAGTAAGTCAGCAGCAGCATCTGCACCCCTCGAGGTCGCAGGTCCCTGGACCGGTCGGCACTTCGCCTGCTCGGTCGCCGAGGAGATCTCGTTCGTCGAAGAGCTCGAGATGATGAGCGGTTTCGAGGACGTCGAGGAGTTCGAGCGACGTGACGTGACCGTCCTGTTGACAGCACTCCGCTGCGGCCTCACGCCCAGCGAGCTCGTCACCCAGGCACCCGGCGTCCGTCCGGCCCGACTGCTCGCCGCACACCGCGAGCTCGAGACCCGACGCATGCTCGCCGAGCACGCATGGCGGACCATCGCCGTCGACAAGTCGCTGCTCGCCTTCCAGACCTTCGCCCCGTGCGCCGCCGAGCTCATGCCCGCAGTCATCAGCCACCTCAGCGCCTTCCGGCACGACGCAACGAAGTACAGCGCCGCCATCGAGGACGCCTCGGAGCAGGTGACCCGCACGACTCGTCGAGTCCAGGTCCTCGAGCAGCGTGTGGCCGAGTCGGCCGGCGAGCTCGGTCGGGCCCGCGAGCTCGGCACGCTGCTGTATGACATCTACGGCCAGGGCGCTTGGAGCCTGCCGAGCTTCTTGCCCACCCGCGTGGGCACGCTCGTCCCGCTCCGTGTCGCATCGCTGCTCGGCGACGACATCACCGCCGCCCGCCGCGTCAGCTGACCCGGTCGTCCCCGCACCGTGCACCCTCGGGTGCCGTCGCCCTACGATCATGGCGATGCGGCCGACCGTCGACGCCCGATGACCGACCGGCGCGGGTCCGACCCGTGGGTCCTGCTCCCACCCGTCGAACTCGTCGCACGCGTGGTGTCAGGCCCAGCGCCGCAGATCCCGCTCGCCTCGATCGCACATCTGCTCGCTCCGCGCCACGACGCAGCCGGTGAGATCGACGACTGGGTGCTCCATGCATCCGACCTCGAGCACCACGACGCCGTCATCGAGTTCCGCCGTTGGCGAGCCACCTGGCGACCGGAGTGGCCGATCGGGCCGATCAGCAACCTCGCCAGCCTGTGCGACGAGATCATCGACATCGAGCACGACCTCGACCGCCAGCTCGGTCCGCTGCTGCAGCGCGTGGTCATGAGC
>JBEGOE010000334.1:0-3202 GCA_041182165.1 Actinomycetota bacterium | reverse complement strand
GTGTTGCCCGCCGAGATCATGGCGTCGGCGCTGCTGCGCATGGGTCGCATCAAGGGTGTCAGCCGTCCGGCCATCGCCACCCCGCTCCCGGTGCCGGGTCACGCACCGAACATCCTCCTCGACGCCGGTGCCAACGCCGAGGTGCAGGCCGAGTGGCTCGTGCAGTTCGCGCAGATGGGATCCGTCTTCGCCCGCCACCGTTTCGGTGTCGAGTCGCCCCGCGTGGGCCTGCTGTCCATCGGCGAAGAGCCGGGCAAGGGCGACTCGCTCCGCAAGGAGGCGTTCGAGCTGCTCAGCGTGGCTCCCGGCATCGACTTCATCGGCAACGTGGAGGGTCGCGACATGCTCCTGAAGACCGCCGATGTCATCGTCGCCGACGGCTTCACCGGCAACGTCGTGCTCAAGACGCTCGAAGGTGCGGTCAAGGTCCTCATGACGGCGATCCTCGACGCATTCGGGTCCGAGGAGCACTACCGCCCCCACGCCGACGCACTGCTCCCGGCGCTGCTGCCGCTCTACGAGACGATGAGCCCCGACACCTACGGTGGCGCCATGCTGCTGGGCGTCGAGGGCGTGTGCATCATCAGCCACGGCTCGTCGAACGAGAAGGCGATGCTGAACGGCATCAAGGTGGCCAAGGAGATGGTCGAGCGCGGCGTCGTCGACGAGCTCCGTGCTGCGATCGCCGCATCGGCCTGAAGTATCATCACGGCGCCGTGTGGGCGCCAGCCCACGTCGAAGACCGGAGAAACCCAGTGTCGCAGCCCGCAGCCCCGCTCGATCGAGCCGCCATCGTCGAGATCGTCCGCGCCAGCTTGGCCGACATCCTCGAGATCGACGGCAGCACGATCACCGAAGGGCAGTCGTTCGTCGACGACCTCGAGGCCGACTCGCTCGCGCTCATCGAGCTGGTCGAGGCGCTCGAGGAGGAGATGGCCGAGCGTTCGGTCGACTTCCGCATCGAGGACGAGGATCTCGAAGACCTCAAGACCGTTCGCGACGCCGTCGACTACGTGCATGCCCGGGTCATCGGAGCCTGAGCCGGCGGTCGCGTCCGACCAGCTCCAGCAGCTCAGCGGCCGTCTCGGCCACCAGTTTGCCGATCTCGCGCTGCTCGACCGGGCGCTCGCGCATCGGTCGTGGTGTGCCGAGCACCCGGGCCGTCCGTCGAACGAGCGGCTCGAGTTCCTGGGCGACGCGGTGCTCGGTTGGGTCATCGCCGACATCGCCTACAACCACCACCAGGACCTTCCCGAGGGCAAGCTCACCGACCTGCGCAAGAGCGTCGTGAACGCCACGGCGCTGGCAGAGGTCGCCACCGGCATCGGTCTCGGTGACTTCGTCCTGCTCGGCAAGGGCGAGGCCGCGGCGGGTGGCCGTGCCAAACCGTCGATCCTCAGCGACGCGATGGAGGCCGTCATCGGCGCCGTCTACCTCGACGGTGGCGTCGCTGCCGCGCAGCAGCTCATCGAGCGGCTCTTTGCCACGCCACTGCTCGACGCCGCCCGAGACCTCGACCGCCTCGACTTCAAGACGCTGCTCCAGGAGCGCACCGCCCGACTGTTCGACCTGGCGCCGGTCTACGTCCTCAGCGAGAGCGGCCCCGACCATGCCAAGACCTTCGTGGCCACCGTGTTGGTGAACGGCCGCACGCTCGGCGGCGGCAGCGGCAGGTCGAAGAAGACCGCCGAGCAGGCAGCGGCGCGCACCGCGTTCGACGCGCTCGCCGCCGAGATGCCGGCGTAGGCGGGCTGTGCCCGAGCTGCCCGAGGTCGAGACCGTCCGGCGAGGCCTCGACGCGCGTTTGGTGGGCCGCACGATCGAGCACGTCGAGGTGGGGCGCGAGCGCACGGTGCGGCGCACGTCGCGCCAGGCGCTCATCGACGGCCTCACCGGCGCCACGGTCCTCGACACCCGCCGGCGGGGCAAGTACCTGCTGCTCGGGCTCGACACCGGCGACGACGTCATGATCCATCTGCGGATGAGTGGGCGGGTGCTCATCTCGCCGGCTGACGAGCCGCGCCCACCGCACACGCACGTCGCGGCCCGACTGTCCGGCGAGCCTGCACTCGAACTCCGCTTCGTCGACCCGCGGACCTTCGGTGAGGTGGTCGTCTTCGACCCCGACCACATCGCCGTCGAGATGCCCGACCTCGCCCGGCTCGGCATCGACCCGATCACCGACGGCATGACCCGCTCGCAGCTCCGCGACATCGTGCTCGGCCGTCACCGTCAGCTCAAGGCGCTGCTCCTCGACCAGCACGTGATCGCCGGCATCGGCAACATCTACTGCGACGAGGTCCTGCACGCGTCCCGGCTGCGGCCCGACCGCATCTCGTCGTCGCTCAGCGGGCAGGAGATCACCCGGCTGCACGCCCAGATCCACCGGATCCTCGGCGAGGCGATCGAGGCCGGTGGCTCGACGCTCGCCGACACGCAGTACGTCGACGTCGAGGGCAACGGCGGCCAGTTCCAGCTGTCGCACCGCGTGTACGACCGGGCCGGCATGCCCTGCCTCACCTGCGGTCGAGCGTCGATCAAGCGTGTCGTCAGCGGTGGCCGGTCGACCTGCTTCTGCCCCCGCTGCCAGCGCTGACTAGGCTCGGTCGGCCGTGTTCCTCAAGTCCCTCACCCTCAAAGGCTTCAAGAGCTTCGCCGACTCGACGACGATGTTGCTCGAACCGGGCGTCACCGTCGTCGTCGGCCCCAACGGCTCGGGCAAGTCGAACGTCGTCGATGCCATCGCCTGGGTGCTCGGCGCGCAGGCACCCAGCTCGGTCCGCAGCCAGAAGATGGACGACGTCATCTTCGCCGGCACGGCCAAGCGGCCTGCGCTCGGCCGCGCCGAGGTCACGCTCACGCTCGACAACTCCGCAGGCCTCCTGCCGATCGAGTTCACCGAGGTCACCATCACCCGCACCCTGTTCCGCACGGGTGAGAGCGAGTACGCCATCAACGGCGTCAACTGCCGCCTGCTCGACGTGCAGGAACTGCTCAGCGACGCCGGTGTGGGGCGCCAGCAACACGTCATCGTCAGCCAGGGCCAGATCGACGCCGTCCTGAACGCCCGCCCCGAGGACCGCCGCTCGATCATCGAGGAAGCGGCCGGTGTGCTCAAGTACCGACGCCGCAAGGAGAAGTCCGAGCGGCGGCTCGATGCCACCGAGGCGAGCCTGCTGCGTGTGCAGGACCTGCTCCGCGA
>JBEGOE010000333.1:0-6481 GCA_041182165.1 Actinomycetota bacterium | reverse complement strand
CGCATCGATCTGGCGACCGTGCTGCCCGCCACCCGGCAAGGGCTGACCATCCGCCCGGGCCTGGTGACCGCCGGCGGCGTGACCGTCCCGTTCGACGCCGGCGACAGCGGCTCGTTGGTCGCCGCGTACTTCCGCCTCACCCGCACCCTGCGCGCCCTCGACGACGACGACGATGCGCCCGTCCGCCTGCGCAGCACCGACGTCGCAGCAGTCGCCAGATATCTCTGCGAGCGCATCAACCCCGACGACGCCGACCTGCAGCGATCGCTGGGTCAGGTCCTCGCGATGGCGGAGGGCGAGCGTCTGGTGATGGTCGCGTCATCGAAGGCCGGCACCGCGTCGATCGGGCTGGTCGACGAGGCGAGCAGGCCGGTCAGCCGATGATGACGCAGATGCAGGCTCAGCAGCCCTCGACCCAGATCCTCGACGCCACCGGCGAGCGGCTGGCGAAGCGGATGGCAGCGCTGTTGGGTGAGCACCGGCGCCAGAACGACCTCAGTGTCCGGTCGATCGCGCGATCGACCGACGGTCGGTACACCGCCCGCGACCTCCGTCGCATCGAGTCGGGGCGCACCAACCTGTCGCCCGAGCACGCCACCGAGCTCGCCACGCTGTACGGGCTCGACCTCACCACCGCCCTACCGTCGCGCGTGCCACTCGAGATCCGCCCCTTCGGCGTCCTGTCGGCGAACGGTGTGGCCCGGTCGTTCACGCCGGGCAACGACACCTCGTTGATGACCGCCTACATCGCGCTGATCCGCGCCGTCCGCGACGACGACACGACCCGACTGCTCGATCTGCGCCGGTCCGACATCGACCTCCTCGCTGAGCAACTCGGCACCCCCGGAGATGTAGTCGTCGAACGCCTCGCCGGCCTGATGGGCGCCTCGCTCGTGCAGCGTCGCACCATGGCACGCATGTTCGTCGCAGGCGCACTGGTGATCTCGCTCGGCGCATCAGGCTCGGTGGGCGATACCGACGCAACGGCAGTCAGGTCACCAGCTCCGACAGCACCCGAGCGCATGCGATCGACCACACGATCCTCACCGTGGTCGAGCGCCGCAATGATCGACCGGGCCGGTCATCGCCAACTGTTGCACCCCGTGTTCAGCTGGTCGCCCCCACCGCTGACGGCGGACGCTGCCCAGGGCGCGATGCCGGCGCAGGCAGCAGCCGATCAGTCGATCGAGCCGATCTGGGTGCCCACCTCGTAGGTCTCGCCCTCGACCCCCGACAGGTGCACGACGCCAGCGGCGGGCGCCTCGATCTCGTTCTCGACCTTGTCGGTCTCGATGCGGTACAGGATGTCACCCACGTTGACCGACTGGCCGTCGGAGACGAGCCACTCGACGAGGGTGCCCTCGGACATCGAGACGCCGAGCTTGGGGATGCTGATGGGGGTGGACATGACGGTGTTCTTAGCCGACCGGCGTGCGATGCTGGAAACCGTGAGCACCGAGACCGATCAACCCAACGGCGACCTCGAGACCGATATCGACGAGATCGAGATCCTCCCCTGGTGGCGAAACCCCGTGAACCTCGTGGCGGTCCTCGTCGCGGTGGCCGTGCTGGCCGCAGCCGGCGGGTACGTGATCGGCCACAACCGGGCGACCCCCGACCCGAACGCCACCGACGCCGGCTTCCTGCAGGACATGCGCTTCCACCACGAGCAGGCGGTGCAGATGAGCTTCATCTACCTCGACCGGCCCGACACCGACCGGAACCTCAGCACGGTCGCCCGCTCCATCATCGTCAGCCAGCAGCAGGAGATCGGCATCATGATCCAGCTGCTCCGCAACTTCGGGCAGTCCGCGATCAACGAGTCCGATGTCGCGATGGCGTGGATGGGCGACCCGGTGCCGCTCGACGACATGCCGGGCCTGGCCACACCCGAGCAGATCACGGCACTCACCCGGGCCACCGGCACCGAGGCCGATGCGCTGTTCACTGCACTGATGACCGACCATCACCTCGAGGGCATCCACATGGCCGAGCACGCGGCCAGCCATGCGAGCACGGACGAGGTGCGCACGATGGCCACCAACATGGCCGCCGGCCAGCGGAGCGAGGTCGCCGAGATGGCGAAGCTCGCCCCGGCCGGCGGCTGAGCCTTGGCTCGCGTTACTTGATGGTGCGCTTCACCGCAGCCACGATGTCGTGTGCCTGCGGGATGAAGTCGGCCTCGAGGTTGGAGGCGTAGGGCACCGGCGTGGTGGCGCCGCCGACGCGCTGCACCGGGGCGGCCAGCTCGCCGAACAGCTCCTCGTGGATGCGGCTCGAGAGCTCGGCACCGAACCCGCAACGGGTGACGGCCTCGTGGACCACCACGGCACGCTTGGTCTTCGCGACCGAGGCGAACACCGCCTGCTCGTCGCACGGCACGAGGGTGCGGAGGTCGACGACCTCGGCCTCGATGCCCTCCTGCGCCAGCTGCCCGGCGGCGGCGAGGCAGTCGTGCACCTGGCGGCCGTACGAGATGAGCGTGACGTCGGTGCCGGAGCGCTTGATGTCGGCAACACCGAACGGGATGCGCACGTCGCCGGGGGGAACCGGGCCACCGAAGCGCTTGACGTCCCAGTACATCATCATCTGCTCGATGAACAGCACCGGATCGTCGTCGAAGATCGCGGTGAGCAACAGGCCCTTGGCGTCGGCCGGCGTCGAGGGCATGACGACCTTGATGCCGGGCGTGTGGATCATCCAGGCCTCGAGGAGCTCGGAGTGCTGGGCGCCGAAGCCGCGACCGGCGCCTGCCGACGTGCGGATGACCATCGGGACCGGGGTCTGGCCGCCGGACATGTAGCGGATCTTGCCGGCATGGTTGGTGACCTGGTCGAGGCACACGGCGAGGAAGTCCATCATCATGATCTCGGCCACCGGGCGGTAGCCGGCGATGGCCGAACCGACGGCGGCACCGATGATGGCGGCTTCGCTGATGGCGGTCTTGCGCACGCGAGCCGTGCCGTACTTGGTGGACAGGCCCTTGGTGACCTTGTAGACCCCGCCCGACGGCTCGGCGATGTCCTCACCGAGCAGGAACACCTTGGGGTCGAGCCCCATGGCGACGTCGAGCGCCTGGTTGATGGCCGAGGCCATCGGCAGCACGGGGTGCTCGACCGGGGCGTCGGTGATGGTGGTGTCGGTGGTGGTGCTCATCGCGTGGCCGCCTTGCTGTCGTCTGCGTAGACATCGGTGTAGAGCTCGGACTCGTCGGGGAAGGGGCTGTTGACCGCGAACTCGACCGCGTCGTCGATGGCGGCCGTGATGACCTCTTCCATCTCGGCGAGCTGGTCCTCGGTGGCGTGGCCGTTGGCGAGCAGCCACTCGCGGTACAGCACGACCGGGTCGGCCTCCATCGCGAGGCGGCGCTCCTCTTTGTCCATGTACTCCATGGCGTCACCCATGAGGTGGCCGTGGAAGCGGTAGGTGCGGGCCTCGACCAGCGTGGGCCCCTCGCCGCGACGGGCACGGGCGATCGCCTCGCCCATGACCTTCCAGGTGGCGACCGGGTCGTTGCCGTTCACCGTGACGCCGGGCATGCCGTACGAGGCCGCCCGCTCGGAGATGTACTCGACTCCGGTGCTCATCGCCATCGGCGTGTGCTCGCCGTAGAGGTTGTTCTGGCACACGAACACGACGGGGAGCTTCCACACGCCGGCCATGTTGAGGCCCTCGTGGAAGGCGCCGATGTTGGAGGCACCGTCACCGAAGTTGACGACCGTCACCTGGTCGGTGCCATCGAGCTGGGCAGCGATGCCGAAGCCGTTGGCGATCGGGATGCCCGAGCCGACGATACCGGTGGTGACCATGAGGCCCGACTCGGGGTGGGTGATGTGCATCGGCCCACCCTTGCCCTTGCAGGTGCCGGTGGCCCGGCCGAGGAACTCGGCCCACAGCTCACGCAGCGGCACACCCTTGGCGAGGTGATCGTGCAGGCCGCGGTAGATGGTGACGACGTAATCGTCGGGTCGCAGGTGCACGCCCCATCCGGCGCTGATGCACTCCTGGCCGCGGGGCGAGTAGTAGATGAGCTGGATCTGGCCGCTGGTGAGCAGGCTTCGGAACCGCTCGTCACAGAGCTTGATGCGGCTCTGGATCTCGAACATCGCCAGCAGCGTGTCGCGATCAGGCGCGTCGGGGCGGTCGACGGCAGGAGTGTTCTGGGACATGCTCCGTTCCTACCAGAGCGCGGCGACTCCGCAAGATTCGGAACGTATGCTCGCCCCGTGAAGCGCCCGCTCGCCGTCGTTGCCGCCGCGTGCATCCTCGCACTGGTCGCGGCCAGTTGCGGGGCCGATGCCCTCGTCACCTCCACCCGCTCGGCGGCGAACGCACCGCCCAGCGCCGCTCCCGGCACGGCATCGCCCGGCACGAGCCCGCTCGAACCGTCCGACGACTCGACACCCCCGCCGCCCGACGGCCAGGGCATCATCGACTTCGGCGACGGCAAGTCGCCGCAGAGCTACGACAACTTCCTCAACGCAGCGTTCGCCGACATCGCCGGCTTCTGGGCCGACAACTTCGAGAGCCTGTACGGCACCCCGTTCGAGCCGGTGAACGGCATCTACGCCATGTACCCCGAGCGGACCGACCTGCCCGAGAGCTGCGAGGGCCCGATCCAGTACGCCGACGTCGAGGGCAACGCGTTCTACACGACGTGCGGCGACATCATCGCCTACGACGACGCCGCACTGCTGCCCCAGCTGGTGGACGACCTCGGCGAACCGGCCGTCGGGGTGGTCGCCGCACACGAGTACGCACACGCCATCCAGGCGCGTGCCGGGGTGCTCGACCTCGGGCTGCCCACCGTCGACACCGAGCAGCAGGCCGACTGCTTCGCCGGCGCCTGGGCCGCCCACGTGGCAGCAGGCGGAAGCGACACCCTCCGCTTCGACGACCGCGACGTGAAGGGCGGCATCATCGCCATGATCGAGGTGCGCGATCCTCCGGGCATCGACGTGGCGACCGACCCCAGCGGCCACGGCTCGGCGTTCGACCGGGTCGGAGCGTTCCAGGAGGGCTTCCTACGCGGCATCACGCGATGCGCCGACTTCATCGACAACCCCAACCCGCGCGTCGACCTGGTGTTCCTCGACCAGCAGGACGCTGCGTCGGGGGGCAACCTGCCCTACGCCGAGATCGCCGCCGCGCTGCCCACGGCGCTCGACACCTTCTGGGCACCCACCCTCGCCGGCAGTGACATCGCGTTCACCCCGCCCACGCTCACGCCCTTCGGCCCCGATTCGGTGCCCGCCTGCGACGGCCGAGCGATCGACGATCTCGTCAACGATGCGACCTTCTGCCAGGACTCGAACACGATCCTCTACGACGAGGCGTTCGCGCTCGAGTTGTACCAGCGGCTCGGCGACCTCTCGTTCGGCTACCCGATCGCCGTTGCGTACAGCGACGCAGTGCAGGTGGCGCTCAGCAGCGCACTCACCGACGAGGAACGGGCGCTGCTGAACGATTGCCTCGTCGGTGCCTGGATCCGCGACATCATCCCCAGGGCGCAGCCCGACGGCACCATCGGCGCGACCAACCCCGACCAGGAGATCCTGCTGTCGGCCGGCGACCTCGACGAGGCCGTGTCGACCGCCGTGGCACTCGGCGACGAGGCGAGCGACACCGACCGCAACGGCACTGCGTTCGACAAGATCGACGCCTTCCGGGCCGGGGTGCTCGGCGGCCTGCAGGCGTGCCAGGACCGCATCGGCCAGTGACCGTCCTCGCCGCGCTCGACCTGGGCACGAACAGCTTCCATCTCGTCGTCGCTCGCGTGATGGGCGACGGTTTCGAGGTCGTCGCCCGCGAGAAGGAGACCATCCGGCTCGGCCACGGCGGCGGGGACATGAAGGAGCTGTCACCCGACGCTGTCGAGCGGGGCATCGCCGCCCTGCGCCGCATGCGGCGCTTCGCCCAGATCCACGGCGCCACGGTGCGCGCCGTGGCCACCAGCGCCGTGCGCGAGGCCGAGAACGCGCAGGTCTTCATCGACCGGGCGCGAGACGAGGCGGGCATCGACGTCGAGGTCGTGTCGGGGGTCGAAGAGGCGCGCCTCATCCACCTCGGCGTGCTGCAGGCCGTACCGGCGTTCGACTCGCGACTGGTGTTGGTCGACATCGGGGGTGGCTCGACCGAGGTGCTCGTCGGCGAGCGGGGCGAGACCCTGGCCGCGCGCAGCTTCAAGCTCGGCGCCGTGCGCCTGACCGACCGCTTCTTCCCCGGCGGCACGATCGTGGACGGCGCTCTCGAGCACGCCCGCTCGCACGTCCGCTCGGTCATCGCCGGTTTCGACCGCGAGGTCGCACAGCACGGGTTCGACCTGGCCGTGGTGTCGTCGGGCACCGCCGAGACCGTCGCTGCGATGGTGAACGCCGCTCGAGGTGCGGCCCCGCCCCACACGTTCAACCGGTTCACCTTCACCGCCGCCGAACTCGACGACGTCGTGGCCGCGCTGGCCGCCCACCGCACGGCTCCGGCC
>JBEGOE010000332.1:0-11030 GCA_041182165.1 Actinomycetota bacterium | reverse complement strand
CCCATCCCGCCCGGCAGCACGTCTGGTTGCGATCTCGTGCGGAAACCGCCACCAGCTGCAACCAGAGTGTCGCGCCGGGGTGCGGGGTGACGGGTTGACGGGTTGCGATCTCGTCGGGAGGCGGCTGGCAGAATCGGGGGGTGAGCGAACCGACCCCGTCCTCCATCGTCCTGCGCAACCCGGCCACCGAGGCGGTGCTGCGTGAGCTGCCCTTGGCGGGCCGCGACGAGGTCGATGCGGCGGTGGCCCGCGCCAAGGCGGCGAGCCCGGCGTGGCGTGCCGTTGCGCCCGCCGATCGTGCCAGGCTGATGCGTCGCTTCGCCGACACGGTGGCAGCGCACGCCGACGAGCTCGCCGCACTCGAGACCGCGAACATGGGCATGCCGATGGGCAACAGCCTGTGGTGCGCGAACGCCGTCGCCGACGTGCTGCACTACTTCGCCGGGGCGATCGACAAGCACACCGGGTCGACGATCCCGGTGGGCGGTGGCGTCGACGTCACGTTCCACGAGCCGCTCGGCGTGGTCGGCCTCATCACCCCGTGGAACTTCCCGATGCTGATGGCGTCGTGGAAGATCGGCCCGGCCCTCGCCGCCGGCAACACCGCCGTGCTGAAGCCGGCCGAGATCACACCGCTCACCACCATGCGCATCGCCGAGCTCGCGCTGCAGGCCGGCATCCCGGAGGGTGTCCTGAACGTGGTGATCGGCACCGGTGCCGAGGCTGGATGGCGACTGGTCGAGCACCCCGACGTCCGCAAGGTCGCCTTCACCGGATCGACGGCGGTGGGCAAGCGGATCATGGCCGGCTGCGCCGATCAGGTGAAGCGGGTGACGCTCGAGCTCGGCGGCAAGAGTGCGAACATCGTGTTCGCCGACGCCGACATCCACAAGGCGGCCGCCAGCGCGCCGGGCGCTGTCTTCGACAACTCGGGCCAGGACTGCTGCGCCCGCAGTCGGGTGCTCGTCGAGCGGTCGGTGTACGACCAGTTCCTGTCGCTGTTCGCCGAGGCGTCGTCGCACTTCACCGTCGGCGACCCGACGTCACCGAACACGGCGATGGGTCCGCTCGTCACCGAGCAGCACCTGCGCCGGGTGCGTGGCTTCACCGACGGGCTCGAGACCGTGTGGACCGGCTCGGTGCCGGAGGGGCCCGGCTACTGGCACCCGATCATGATCGCGGCGACCACCGATGCCGACGCCCCCGTGTGCCGTGACGAGGTGTTCGGACCGGTGGCCGTGGTCATCCCGTTCGACGACGAGGCCGACGCGATCCGCATCTGCAACGACAGCGATTACGGCCTGTCGGGTTCGGTGTGGACCGGGGACGGCGCTCGTGCGATGCGTGTGGCCCGTGCGATGGAGGCCGGCGCGATCAGCGTGAACTCGAACAGTTCGGTCCGCTACTCCACCCCGTTCGGCGGGTTCAAGCAGAGCGGCCTGGGTCGCGAGCACTCGATGACGGCCCTCGACCACTACACCGAGCTGAAGAACGTCTTCATCTCGACCGAGGCCTGATGCGAGCGCTCCTCATCGCCAACGCGGTCGACGCCGACGCCGGGTTCGTCGGAGATCGGTTCCGCCATCACGGCTTCGCCTTCACCGAGTGCCACCGCGAGCGACCCGCCGAGTGGCCATCGCTCGACGGTCACGACCTCGTCCTGCTGCTCGGCAGCGAGTGGAGCGTGTACTGGCCACACGTGGCCGACGAGGTCGCCGCCGAGACGGCACTCGTGCGCGAGACGCATCGGCGCGGCATCCCGCAGTTCGGCATCTGCTTCGGCAATCAGAGCATGGCCAGTGCGCTGGGCGGCACGGTCGAGCGCGCCCGTGAGCCGGAGATCGGCTGGTACGACGTGGTCAGTGACCGTCCCGACGTCGTCGCCGAGGGCCCGTGGCTCCAGTGGCACTACGACGTCGTCACGGTGCCGCCCGGCGCCGACGAGATCGCACGGAGCGCCGTCGGCCCGCAGGCGTGGCAGTTGGGCCGGAGCTTCGCGACGCAGTTCCACCCGGAGGCCACCGAGTCGATGCTGGCGCGCTGGACCACCGGCGGCGGTGCCGACGAGTTGGTGCGCATCGGCTCGACCCCCGAGCAGCTGATGGCCGAGACCCGGGCCAACACCGTCGCCAGTCGCGAGCATGCCGAGCGCCTCGTCGACTGGTTCCTCGACCAGCGCGGCATTGTTGCCGGTGGGTGAACCCACCCCCGAGGATCGAGTGTTCGGCGGCGGCTGTTCGCTAAGGTCGACCGTGGTGAGCCGGGAAGTCTGGTCGGCATGACATCTGCACAACCATGACCTCGATCATCCTCGTCCACGCAGCGCTCGCTGCACTCGCCCTGACGGCTCTTCGCTCGCGCCCGGTGGCGGCGGCGTGGCTCGGGTGCGCCCTGCTGGCAGCGACCGCGATCGCGGTGGCGGTGATGGGCATCGGCGCCGACGACGTGCCCGTCGAGCGCTGGACCTGGGTGGGGGAGCTCGGGTTCTCGATCTCGTTCCGGCTCGACGGCTTCGCCGTGATGATGGTCCTGCTCGTCGCAGTGCTCGGCGCCTTCGTCCTCTGGTACTCGATCGACTACTTCGAGCACGACGCGACCTTCGCCCGGTTCGTCGGGCTGTTCATCGCCTTCGCCGGTGCCATGACCGGGCTGGTCCTGAGCGACGACCTGTTCTCGATGTTCGTGTTCTGGGAGCTGACGTCGGTGTGCTCGTTCCTCCTGATCGGCCTCAACGATCGATCTGCGCAGGCGCGGGCGTCGGCGCTACGCGCGCTGCTCGTCACGTCCGCCGGCGGGCTCTCGCTCCTCGGTGGCGTGGCGCTCCTGCAGTCGTCGGTGGGTACCAGCTCGTTCGCCGGTCTCGCAGCTGCCGACACGACGGGGACGGTGGCGCGGGCCGCCGCGATCCTCGTGCTGGTCGGCGCCTTCACCAAGTCGGCGCAGTTCCCCTTCCACTTCTGGTTGCCGGGTGCCATGGCAGCGCCCACTCCGGTGAGTGCCTATCTGCACTCGGCGACGATGGTGAAAGCCGGCATCGTGCTGATGGCCCGCACGTCGCCGATCTTCGCGGGTGATCCGGTGTGGCGCTGGATGGTGGTCGTGTGCGGTGGCACGACGATGCTGTTGGGTGGTGCCCGGGCGTTGCGCCAGACCGATGCCAAGTTGCTGCTCGCCCACAGCACCGTGTCGCAGCTCGGCTTCCTCACGATCCTGGTCGGCTTGGGCGTGCCCGGGGCGCTCTACGCGGGCGTCGCCCACCTCGTGGCCCATGCCGTCTTCAAGGCGGCGCTGTTCCTGGGTGTCGGGGCGGTCGACCACGCCACCGGCACCCGCGACATCCGCCGCCTCAGCGGCCTCGGTCGGCAGATGCCGGTGGTCGCAGTGTCGATGGGGCTGGCGGCGGCCTCGATGGCGGGGCTGATCCCGCTGTTCGGCTTCGCCACCAAGGAGAAGGCGCTGGCGGTGTTGCTGCACCCCGACGGGGCAGCGGTCGGGATCGTCGCCCTCGTCTTCGTGGTGCTCGGGGCGGTGCTCTCGACGGCCTACAGCGTCCGCCTCTTCGTCGGCCTGTTCGGCACCAAGCCCGACCGGAGCGGCATCGAGACGGCCCATGTCCACCATGCGCCGACTGCGGCACTCGTGGTCCCCGTGGCCGTCATCGGTGGGGCCTCGCTGGTGGCCGGCCTTGCCGCCTCCACGGTCGGCGGCTGGCTCGACGCGCCGGCCGCAGCGCAGGCGGCTGCCGCCACCGGGTACCTCGCGCTCTGGCCCGGCGTCAACACGGCACTCGCGGTCTCGCTCACGGTCGTGGCGGTCGGTGCAGTGGTCGGCTGGCGCATGCCGGTCGAGCCGGGGGAGCACCGATCGTGGCCGATCACCGGCGAGCGTGCCTACCAGTTCTTGCTCGACGGACTGCTCGACGGCTCGCGACGAATCACCTCGGTCACCCAGAGCGGATCGCTCATCGCCTATCTCGGCGTGATCGTCAGCGTGGTGGCCGTCGTGCTCGGCGTGGGCGTCCTCGGCGACCCCGGCGCCGGCTTCGTCGATCGCGTCCTCGCCGACTCGGCGGTGCAGCGCGCCGGCGCGGTGCTGGGTGTCGTGTGGGCGATCGCCGTCGTGGCGGCCAGGCACCGCTTCGTGTCGGCCCTGTTGCTCGGTGGGGTCGGCTTCAGCTGCGCGGTGATCTTCGCCGCGTTCGGCGCACCCGATCTCGCACTGACGCAGGTGATGGTCGAGACGCTGACGATCGTCGTGTTCCTCCTCGTCCTGCGGCAGATGCCTCGGCGTTTCGAGGCCGACTCGGTGTGGGCGCCGAAGCTCGTTCGCGTCGCCATCTCGGTGGCGGTCGGCGTCAGTGTCTCGCTCTTCGCCGTGATGGTGAGCGGCGCCCGAACCGCCCCGTCGGTGGGCGAGACCTACGCACAGCTGTCCGAGCCGGAGGCGGGTGGCCGCAACATCGTCAACGTGATCCTCGTCGACTTCCGAGGCTTCGACACGCTGGGCGAGATCACCGTGCTGGCCATCGCTGCCCTCGGCGTCACCAACCTCGTCCGGATGGCGCGCCGCCAGCGCACCCGAGCCGGAGGTGGCGCATGATCGGCCGTCGCTCGGTGATCCTCGACGAGGCCGATCGCTGGCTCGTCCCGGTCATCCTCATGGTGTCGGTGTACGTCACCTTCCGCGGCCACAATGCGCCGGGAGGCGGGTTCGCCGGCGGGCTCATCGCCGGAGCGGCGTTCGTGCTCCAGTTCCTGGCGGGCAGGCCGCTGCGCATCGGCCGCTCCGACGTGCACCGGCCCACGGCCATCATCGGCGCAGGGCTGGCGCTGTCGGTGTGCACCACCCTCGCCCCGCTCCTGTTCGGCGACGCGCTGCTCGAGTCGGCGATCTGGAAGATCGACGTGCCGCTGGTCGGCACGGTGAAGGTCGTGTCGTCCGCCTTTTTCGACCTCGGCGTGTATCTCCTGGTCATCGGCGTGGTGCTGGCGGTGCTCGTGGCACTCGGCGCCGACCCTGACGATGACGAGTCGTCGGGGCCGATGGCGGTGGAGGCATCGTGAGCCTCTCGCTCGTGGTGCTCATCGGCGTGTTGTTCGGCGCCGGCACCTACCTGCTGCTGCATCGCACGCTCACGCGCATCGCGCTCGGGGTGGCGATGCTCGGCAACGGTGTCAACGTGCTCATCCTCGCGACCGGGGCGCGCAGCGGAGGTGCGCCGATCATCGGGCGCGACGGCCCCCTCACCGACTCGGTGCCCCAGGCGCTGGTGCTCACTGCGATCGTGATCGGCTTCGCCCTGACCGCCTTCCTGCTCGCGCTCGCCTGGCGCAGCTGGACGCTCGCCGGCAACGACACGGTCGAGGACGATCTCGAGGACCGGCGCATCGCCCGTATCGAGCGCGAGGCGGAGCGCCTCGCCGAGCTGCGCCGCGACGTCCGATCCAGCGAGGACGTCGAATCGTGAACGTCCTCCTCGGACTGCCACTGGCCGTCCCGCTCCTCGGGGCAGCCCTGTCGATGGTCGTACGCCGGCTCTGGGCGCAGCGCGCCATCAGCTTCGTGGCGCTCGCGATCGCCGTCGGCTCGAGCCTCGCGGTCCTCGTGCGCGTGATCACCACCGACGAGATCGTGGTCTCCCGACTCGGCGGATGGCCGGCAGCGGTGGCGATCACGCTGGTCGGTGACCGGTTGGCCGCAGTGATGCTCGTGATCGCGACGTCGGTGCTGGCGGTCGTGCTCGTGTTCGCCATCGGTCAGCGAGCGGTCGACGAACGCTCGCCCTACTACCACCCCACGTACCTCGTGCTTTCGGCCGGTGTCGCGCAGGCGTTCCTGTCGGGTGATCTGTTCAACCTCTTCGTCGCGTTCGAGTTGCTCCTCATGGCGAGCTACGTCCTGCTCACCCTCGAGGGCACCGATGCACAGGTGCGCTCGGGCACCACGTACGTCGTGCTGAACATCGTCGAGTCACTGGTCCTGCTGACCGCCGTGGGCCTCGTGTTCGCAGCGACCGGCACGGTCAGCATGGCCGAGCTGCCGGCCCGGCTCGCTGATCTGCCCGACGGTGTCCGCACGGGCCTCAACCTGCTGCTGCTCGTGGCGTTCGGCATCAAGGCGGCAGTGTTCCCGTTGTTCTTCTGGCTCCCCGACTCGTACCCGACGGCGCCGAGCTCCGTCACCGCCGTCTTCGCCGGTCTGCTCACCAAGGTGGGCGTCTATGCGCTCATCCGCACCGAGATGTTGCTGTTCCCCGGAGGGCAGTCGACGCTGCTCCTCTGGATCGCCTGCCTCACCATGATCGTCGGCGTGCTCGGGGCCATCTCGCACAGCGACATGAAGCGCATCCTGAGCTTCCACATCGTCAGCCAGATCGGGTACATGGTGCTCGGCATCGCGCTCGGTACGCAGGCGGCGATCGCCGCGACGGTGCTGTTCCTGGTGCACCAGATCCCGGTGAAGACGTCGCTGTTCCTCGTGCAGGGCATCGTCGAGCGCGAGACGGGCACGAGTGCCTTCTCCGACGTCGGCGGCATGGCCCGACGTTCGGGTGCGCTGGCCGCGCTGTTCATGCTGCCCGCGTTGAGCCTCGCCGGTCTGCCGCCGTTCTCGGGGTTCATCGGCAAGTTCGCGCTGGTGCGGGCCGGTTTCGACCAGGACCAGCACGTCGTGGTCGGGATCGCTCTCCTCGGCAGCCTGCTGACGCTCGTGTCGATGACGAAGATCTGGATCGGCGTGTTCTGGGGTGACGTGCGGCCAGCCGTTCCCGAGGGTCGTGTCGGCGTGCTGCGCCATCACCGGCTGATGTCGTCGGCGACGGTCGTCGTGGTGGGTGGCACGTTGGCGATCGCCGCCTTCGCCGGTCCGCTGTACTCGTTCTGCGTCAGCGCCGCAGCGCAACTGGTCGATCCCTCGCAGTACATCGAGGCGGTGCTCGGATCATGAACGTGTCCGGTCTGTTGCGCGGCGCCGTGCTGCTCGCGTTGTGGGTGGCCCTGTGGGGCGAGCTCAGCGTGGCCAACGTCGCCTCCGGCGTCGTGATGGTCGTGCTGCTCGCGCTGGTGGTCCGGCCTGCGGCCGGGGTCCGTCACGCGCCGAGCCCGATCGGGATGCTGCTGTTCGTGTGGCACGTGCTCATCGATCTCGTCGTCTCGAGCATCACGGTAGTGCGGTCGGTCCTGCAGCCGACCCCCGAGCGGACGGCCACTGCGGTGGTGCCGGTGCCGCTGACGACCCGTTCGCCCCTGGTCGCCTCGATCGTCGCCAATTCGATCACCCTCACACCGGGCACGCTGACCGTCGACGTCGACGTCGACGGTGCCGTCTTCGTGCTGCGTGTGCACGTGCTCGGACGGGTCGATCCCGACGAGTTCCGCGCCGGCATCGCGCTCCTCGAGCGCCGTGTCGTCGCCGCTACCGGCGGAGATGCACGCAGGAGCGGGGAGGGTCGATGAACGTGATCGGTCAGGTCGCGATAGCGGTCCTCGTCGCAGCGGCACTGCTCGCATCGCTGCGCGTCGTGCGCAGCGGCACGCTGGGCGACCGTGCGGTCGCGTTCGACACCATCACGTCGATCATCACCTGCGGTCTCCTGGTCGGCGCCGCGATCACGGGCGACGGCCTCCTCCTCGAACTCGCGCTCGTGCTCGGCCTGCTGGGGTTCCTCACCTCGGTCACGGTGTCGCGCTTCATCGAACGGCGCGGCGGATGAGCACCGTCGCCGACATCCTCACCGCCACGCTGATCCTGACGGGCGCGCTGCTCGCGCTCGTCGCGGCTCTCGGCCTCCACCGCCTCGGTGACACGCTGTCGCGCATGCACGCCGCCACCAAGCCGGCCACACTCGGGGTGCTGTGCTGCGCCGTCGGCGCTGCCCTGCAGGTGGGCGACGTCAGCGATGTCACCAAGCTGATCGTGGTGGTCGTCCTGCAGTTGATCACCGCGCCGGTGGGAGCGCACATGCTCGCCCGCTCGATCACACGCAGCGACGACGCCTGAGCCCCGTCAGGCGTCGAGCAGCCAGCGCTCGAAATCGGGCCGCTCTGCGATCTGCTGGCAGTTCCGGAGGCGCTCGTCGGCGTACGCGACGAAGTCGGTGTCGAGCGAACTGATCGCCTGCTGCACCACGGCCCACATGCCCTCGCGGAACTCGCTCATGAGCTTCATCAACTGGAGCCGAGCCCACCGCTGCCGGGTGACCTCACCGAAGTAGAGCCGCAGCAGGCGCTCGTCGTCGTTGTCGGTGAGCCCGCTGTTGACGCTGAGGTTGGCGAGGTCGAAGAACACGTCGTTCATCCCCGCGTACTCGAAGTCGATCAGCCACACTCGCTCGTCGTCGACGAGGACGTTGCCGGGCAGCAGGTCGTTGTGGCACGGCACGGGGGGCATGGGGCTGCTCGCGCACGCCGCTTCGATGCGGCGGCTGTGCTGGTGCATGCGCTCGTACGCCGAGGGCGGCATCACGCCGTGGGCACCGGCGTCGCGGGCATGCCACTCGACCACCCGGTGGACCGGGAACGCGCCGCGCAGCGGACCGCTCTCGTGGAACCGGCGCAGCATCGGGACGATGACGTCGAGACGGTCGGCGAGACGGTGTGCGTCGACGTGATGCCCGGGCACGAGCTCGGTGATGAGCGTGCCGACACCGGGAAGCTCCCCGAGGACGGGCGGCGCGATGCCGAGCTCTGCGGCACGCAGTGCCGCCTCGACCTCGTTGGCGCGGTCGATGCCGAGCAGCTCGGTGCGGTGCCCGGGCATGCGCACGACGTACTCGCGCTCGTCGACGGTCGCGACGAAGTTCTGGTTGGTGATGCCGCCCGGGAGGGGCCGCACGACCACATCGGTGTGGCGCCACTGTGGGACGCGCGCGACCAACGCCTGCACTCCGCCCGAAGCCATACCGCTAGGTGTAGCACGCGATCGGCGGCAGCGGCGCTGTCAGTCGCGTCGCCGGACCGTCCGGTACACCTGCTCGAGCGGCGTCACGAGTGCCTCCGCGGCGAACACGCGGTCGCCGATCTCGCGTCCTCGCGCCCCGATCACGGCGGCTCGGCCGGGGTCGAGGAGCAGCTCGACGAGCGCGTCGGCGAAGGTGTCGTGGTCGCCGACGGGGACGATGCGCGCACTCTCGCCGTCCCGGAGGTGCCGTGTGACGGTGCCGACAGCGGTGGTGACGAGGGGCGCCCCGATCGAGAGGCACTCGGCCACGGCGATGGGCGACCCCTCCCAGGCCGACGACAGGGCGACGACGTCGGCAGCGTGCATCTGATCGACCGGGTTCGGCAGGAAGCCGGCCAACACCACCACGTCGGCGAGGTCGAGCTCGTCGCGCAGGCGCTCGATCGCCGCGCGCTCGGGCCCGTCACCGACGATCACGGCGCGGACCCCCGGCACCCGCTCGCGCACCGATGCCATCGCACGCAGGAACATCGGGAGGTCCTTCTGGGGATGGTGGCGCGCCACGATCGTCACCATCGGCGCGTCGTCGGCGATGCCCAGCGCAACGCGCACGTCGTCGCGGTCGACCGACACGGTGCGGTGCGGCGCGACGGGCAGCACGAACGTCCTTCGCTCGGACGGCACGAGCGGAGCGACGTGTGCATCGATCTCGTCCGAGATGACGATGACGTGATCGGCCCGGCGGATGATCTGGCGCTCGATCCTGGCCAGCGCGGGCGCGGCCGCTCCTCGCTGGGTGCCGCTGACCATGTTGTGGATCGTGAGCACCAGCGGTGGCCGCTGCCTGATCGTCTCGGCCACGAGCGCTGCTTTCAACCCGTGCGCGTGGACCACGGAGACGCCGGCCATCAACGGCCGCAGCTGTCGGCGGGCGCACCACAGTGCCAACGGGCCCCACGTGTCCGAGATGGTCACGGTGAGCACGCCTTCATCCTCGCCGAGCACGTCGGTCATGACACCCGCCGGGCCGGCCACATCGACCGACCACCCGCGTCCGCGCAGTCGGCGCGTGAGCTCGGCCACGTGCGTGCGGATGCCCCCTGATGACGGTCCCAGTAGTTGGAGCACGCGATCGGACACGATGCAAGGGTGTAGCACGCGACCTAGGGTCTGCTCCGTGACAGCCTGCATCCTGGCGATCGACCTGGGAACCGGTGGCCCCAAGGTCGCCGTGGTCGACGCACGCGGCCGCACCCTCGCGTGGACCTCGCGCCCGGTCGCCACGCGCCTCGACGGAGATGCGGCCGAGCAGGACCCGGAGGAGATGTGGGCGGCCGTCGTGCAGGCGACGCACGCCACCATGGCCCTGCTGAACCCCCGGCCGCCGCTCGCCGCAGTGGCCGTCACGAGCCAGTACATGAGCACCGTCCCCGTGGCGGCCGATGGCATACCCACCGGGCCCTGCATCCTCTGGATGGACACGCGGGGTGCCGAACACAGCCGATCCCTGCTGAACGAGGCGTCGTTCGGGCTGTTCGTCGAGCGTCACGGGCTGATCCCGCTGCCGAGCGGCAACGACAACGTCGCGCACGCGCACGTGCTGCAGACGCGTCACCCCGACGCGTACGAACAGGCCGTCGCCCTGGTCGAGCCGATGGACTACCTGAACGCGCGGCTCACCGGTCGTGTGTCGGCGACCCAGTCGACCACCTTCGGTCAGCTCGTGTGCGACAACCGCACCTGGGGTGTCACCGAGTACGACCCCGAGCTCGTGGCCGCCACTCGCCTCGACCCGTCGAAGCTGGCGCCGCTCGCCCCGATGAACGGCTTCGTGGGTGAGGTCACGACGGCCGTCGCTGCCGAGCTCGGCATCGCCGCGGGCACACCGGTCGCTGTCGGGACCATCGACTCGATCACCTCGGCCGTTGGCTCCGGCGCCACGGGGCCGGAGGCGGGCAGCGTCATCATCGGCACGACGTCGGTGATGGTGAGCCACATCCACCAGCACCGCGGCGACATCGGCTCGGGGATCCTCGCCGTGCCGAGCCCCCTGCGCGGCCGCTACTACGTGATGGCCGAGAACGGCCTCGGTGGCCGCGCGCTCGAGTGGGCGGCGCGCCTGTTCGGGTACG